>JAISFI010000038.1 GCA_031263685.1 Dysgonamonadaceae bacterium
AGGTACCCGTAGTTCGTTTCAGTAGCCAGGTACACGAAATCGGACAGGAAGCCGTTATTCGCCGCCGTATAGTGTTCAAAATTATCTGTTTCCGGCAGGTATTTGAACAGGCCGGAGCCAAGTGTGGAAAACAGCAAATCACCGTTTTTCGTTTCGTAGATATTGTTGACAGAATGCTGTCCGATCGTTTTTTCCCTGTGGTGGTTGTGCGTGTATGTATACAGCGTTTTTGTTTGCAGGTTGTAGCGCAATAATCCTCCTTCAACTAAGCACAGCCAAAGGTTATGATTTTTGTCGACGTAAAGATTCGTGATACCTTTGGTTTCTTTTTCCGGAAGCAGGTTCTTCAGGAAAGGCTCGACAGATTCGGTTTGCCAGTCGAACAGTACCATTCCGTTTTGTGTCAGCACGATAAGTTTATCGTTATAAGGGAACAGGGTTTCGATGATGTCGTTTGGCAGGTTCCGGTGAGTTGCTGTTGAGATATGCCTGAACTGGTTGCGGTCTATGTCGTAGATGTTCAGGCCTCCCATGTGCGTGCCGATGCAGAGTTTATGGCTGGCCGGATGATAGTGAATACATTTCAGGTTGTTGTGCGAGATGCTGTTGCTTCCTCCGGCTTTGTAGTATTTGAAGGTGTTGAGTTTCCGGTCGAAGAAATTTAATCCTCCGCCTTCGGTGCATATCCACAGGTTGTGGTTTTTATCTTCGGCCATTTTGCCGACGATGGGGAAATTCACGCTTTGGGCATTACCGTCATCCGGATAATAATACGTAAAGACATTACATTCCGGATTGTAATAGTTGATGCCGCCGAAATAAGTTCCAATCCAAAGCGTTCCCTGCTTATCCTTATAGAGCGTATGGATGGAGTTGTGCGAAAGTCCGGTTGGCTTGGAATCGATGTTCCGGTAAACGGCGATTTGGCCGGTTTCGGGAATCATCCGATTCAGTCCGTCGAAAGTAGCGATCCAGATTTGCCCTGAATTATCTTCGCAAAAAGCCCGGATGATATTGTTCGAGAGGCGGTGATCGGCTATGCCGGACTGTGCAGTATAGGCGTCAACCAGTCCATTTCGATTAATTTTGTAAACGCCGTTTCCGTTCGTTCCCGCCCAGATATTCTGTTTGGAATCTTCGTAAATGCAGGAAATGTGATTTCCGGAAAGTAGCAGGTTGGGAATCTTACGTTCGTCGAGCATGTACAAACCGCTATCGGTGCCAATGTATAATTTATGGCTGGCAGCTTCGAAGAGGCAGTTTATTTTGTTTTGGGAAGGCATGGAGTAGTAGTCGATCAGCTTTTGCCGGGTGTAATCGAATAATTTCAACCTGTTTTGTGAGGATAGCCAAAGCCCTTTCTCTCCGGCGGCTACATGCTGGCAGTTATTGTCGATGAGGGTGTATTTTTCTTCGGTCATGTTGTAGGCGCTCAGATAATGGTATCCACAGTGGATATACAGATCATCGCCATTTCCGCAGATGGTGTTGATGATATTGCTGGAAAGTTCGGAGGTATCATTGCCCGTCGACAGGATGACTTTGACGCTATTCCCGTCGTATCTGTTCAAGCCTTCTCTGGTACCGAACCACATATACCCCAGCCGATCCTGATAGATAGCCAGCACCGACATTTGCGACAAACCGTTTTGTGCATCTATATGCTGAAACTGTATCTCGTTCGAGAATCCGGATAAGGGTATAAAACAAATAAAAGTCCAATAAATCAGTAATTGTTTCATGAATTGAATAGTCCGTCAATAAATCACGTCAAAAGTAGATATAAAAATTGAGAATGGAAAGAGGATTGTTCAAATTTGCGGGGTAAATGTATTTTCAAATATTTACGTTGCTGGGCTGGAACCCTCGCTATTATACGCGTGCGGTTTAAAATTGTGAGATACAAGGCGTGGCAAGAGCGTTCGGCGTTAGCTAATCCGGAACGGATTTCAGCTCCGAACTTTATCTTCGCTTGCTCTCCAGATCACGCCGAACGAGGCACTGTATGTGTCTTTACCGTTTCGTAAAAATCCCTAAATAAAATAATCAAAAAAAAAATTGTCCGTTTCAATTATTAATCATATCTTTACAGCCAGAATTTCGCTTGCGATACAAATTTTTATTACATGATGTATATAACAGCAACAAATAATAGTCCTTTATACATTTTTTTAGTAATCACCATTAAAAAAACAAAACATCATGACTAAAAGAATTATTGAGTCTATTCAAGGCATCACCGTCGAACGGTACGATTTGCTAATCACAGACAGGAAAGATGGCCGCTTTGGTCGCGCAGTTACTACAAGCTCGGTCACGGAAGACGATCTTCGCCCGGCGTAGCGTCCACGCTACGCCGGGATAAAACAAGGCTCCTGCCTTGCAACATTCAAAAGAACAACACAAAAAATAAAATGAGTATAGGACATCCAATAGAAGAACAGGCAGAATCTCATTCCTTTACATTTCAAATGCGAAAAATTATGACGGATGAAATGAACGGAGCGTATGAGATAAATCGTTTGTTGTCTGGTTTTGGCAGATGCAAAGCCAGCGCTTTGCTGTTCCTGGCCCGACGAAGTCTGGAAACCATCGCCGCGGGGGTGTTTCATGCAACGTTTCTACCACCGGCAGGTTATGCCAAAGGTAGGGGTACTGCATGCAACGCCTTGCTGTCCGGATTGCTTCGCGGCAAACAACTCGCAATGACGTGTAAAGAGCATCGTCATTGCGAAGGCGAAGCCTGAAGCAAGCCAAAATTTTATTCACTGAACCTGACGGTTATAGTAAAGGATACTACGCTGAGAGGTTTATAATTCATTCAAAATTAAAACAATAAAATCATGAAAAGAATCATTATAACAATTATCTATTCTTATTCTCTCTATGTGGACGGCAGTCTGATTGATACAAAACAAATGATTTTAACTAAATAAGGAGGTGTGTGATGAAACGAATTTTAATTTTTACAGTGCTATTGTCACTTGGACTTGGAGCATTTGCTCAGGAATATTACACTTGGTATCGAGGTGAAAAACAGGCGAAAATACTTGATCCGACCCGAAAATACATATCGGTTCATTCCGCAGACGATACGCTTGCCTTGAAAAACAGGCTGATTGAACAAAATATTCAGGTACCTCCTTTTATAAAGGATGGACGGATATCGGAGAACAATTATCGTTTTTACGGTGTAATAGTAGAAAGTGATCATTTCCCTGATTTTAGTGAGGACAAAACGATCGCATACGAAGGCGGATATTTTCTGCACGGCGAAGGCGTGAAGTTCTTCGCATATGGAAGTCGTTGCGGAGCGCTTGCCGAGCCATTTTGGGTGCGATTGAAAAATTCCGATGATTTTCCGAAACTTAAAGCGTTTGCAGAAGAAAACAATGTGACTATTGCAGGAAGAGACAGATACATGCCTGCGTGGTACTACCTCTACTGTACCAAAGCGTCTAAAGGAAATTCCATGCAATTGGGCAATCTGTGTTATGAATCCGGTTTGTGTGATGCGGCTGACATCGGATTTACAGATTATGGTTCCGATGCTCTTTCGGGTACTATTCATGAACTTGATCATGAATTTGAACTTGATCCCGACTTCAATCCAGACACTAATCCGATTGCTCAGGAATACTATCGCTGGTATCAAGGTGAAAAAGAGCCGTTGATACTTGACCCGACACGAAAATTTATATGGATTCGTTCCGCAGACGATACCCTTGTCATAAAAAACAGACTGATTGAGCAAAATATTTATGTTCATTCATTTGTAGTAATGAGAGGAGCTCTTCATCATTGCTGGGCAATAATAGAAAGTGATGAAAGAGAGCATTTCCCCAATTTTACCGAAAATGAAATGATCGTATATGAAGGCGGATATTTTCTTTACGCAGATGGAAGACCCCGAGGTGAAGGAGGGCTTGATCCGGTATTTGCCGTGAAATTGAAAAATTCCGATGATTTCCCGGAACTTAAAAAATTTGCAAAAGAAAACAATGTGACTATTATGGGAAGAGACATATACATGGCCTCGTGGTATTACCTCTTTTGTACAAAGGCGTCCAAAGGTGATCCTATGCAGATGGCTAATCAGCTTTATGCGTCCGGTTTGTACGACGCGGCTGAAATTGGATTGGCCAGTTATGGCTCCGATGCTTTTCCGGGTAATAATTATGAACTTGATCCCGACTTTGATCCTGCTTCGCCGATGGGTATTGTTCAGCCAGCAGCAAAACCGGCAATTAACCTGTATCGGGAATCCGGCTCGTCCATCGCAATTGATGCAGCGGGCGATTTAATAAACGAGGTAGAAGTCTTCGACATGAGCGGGAAAATCCTGCATCAGTCTTCCTATTCCGGCGTATCGCGGGCGAACTGGAAGGCCAATCAAAAAGGCTTGTATCTTCTTAAAATCAAACTGCAATCCGGTAATAGGGTGTACAGGAAAATAGTAGTTTGACAGTTATTTACCATTCAATTTTTTTCAACATGAAACGAATTTGTGTTTTTATAGTGTTGATAGCAATAAGTGCAGGACTGTTTTCTCAAAACGGTTATTACTGGCATAGAGAAAACAAGATTGTTTTGGAAGAATTGCCGACTAAAAAATATGTTATGGTTAATTCTTTTGAAGACACAACAAAACTTAAAGCTGTCTTGAATAAGCAAAATATCAAAATAAATCCATTTGTAGCAACGCCAGTGACCGGACTGAATTACCTTCAGAAAGAAAGTCCATCCACTATCTGCTGGACAACAGTCGAAGGCGAAGCGATCCCCGATTTGACAAATGAAGCATTTATTTTGTATCAGGCGCCCTATTTTTTAACAGGAGATAAGAGGGAAGCCGGTTTATCCAATTTGTTTTACCTAAAACTGAATAAAGCGGAAGATTTTAATATCCTCGAAAATATGGCAAAAAAAAACGGCGTTACCATTCTGGGAAATGACAAATATATGCCTTTATGGTATCTTTTGTCTTGTTCCAAAGAATCCAGGGGAAATGCCATGCAAATGGCCAATCTGTTTTATGAGTCCCGTTTGTTTGCATCTTCTCAGCCTGATTTGATGGCGAATGATATTCTTTACTGCGTAAATGATACTTATTTCAGTAATCAGTGGGGATTAAACAATACGGGACAATCTGGCGGAACGGCAGGAATAGATATTAACTACTGTCAGGCAAGGAACATTACAACCGGCAGCTCGAATGTTGTGATTGCAGTTTTAGATGAGGGTGTTATATTCAATCATCCTGATTTAACCAACTTCTCTCCTTACAGTTACGACACGGAATCGGATTCTTCGCCCAGTCAAGTATTGGGAGATCATGGAACAGCCTGTGCCGGAATTATAGGTGCTACTGCCAACAATAATCTTGGAGTAGCCGGAATTGCTCCGGGTTGTCCGATAATGTCAATCAGTAACAGTTTATATAGTTACCCACAAGCAAGAATGGACAGGGCGCGCGGGTTTAATTTTGCCTATCAGAACGGAGCCGCTGTGATCAGCAATTCGTGGGGTTCGGGCGAGCGGTATCAAGTTATTGACGATGCAATCAATAATGCCCTCACTTATGGTCGCAACGGATTGGGATGTGTTATTGTTTTTGCATCGGGAAATGATAATGGTGCTGTAAGTTATCCGGCTAACTCAAATGACAGTATTATCGTAGTTGGGGCGATGAGTCCATGTGCGGAAAGAAAAAATCCTAATTCCTGCGATGGGGAATATTGGTGGGGAGGTAATTACGGGCCAAAATTAGATGTTGTGGCTCCGGGCGTATTGATTCCAACTACAACTTATACGGGTGGTTATATGCAAAATTTTAACGGTACATCATCTGCCTGTCCGCATGTGGCTGCTGTTGCAGGATTAATTTTATCTGTAAATCCTGCATTATCCCAATCGGAGGTAGCGTCTATCATTGACCGTACTGCGAGAAAAGTGGGAAATTATAGCTATCAAACGACAGCAGATCATCCAAACGGTACCTGGAATAACGAAATGGGATATGGACTGGTTGATGCTTATGCGGCTGTTGAGTTGGCGTCATGCATACGCAACGTTCATGACCAAACGATAACATCAAACACCATGATTATGGGATGCGATATCAATGTTTGGAATGTAACGGTTACCAACAATGCCAAACTAACGCTTGACTCCTCAGGCGACACGCTTATCGAAAGTAATTTTGAAGTACAATTGGGTGCAGAATTGGAAATTAAATGAAAAAATGGGCAAATAAAAGGTATTTGACCAACAATCTTCTCCCGGCGTAGCGTTCACGCTACGCCGGAAGAAGATGCAGGAGCGTTGCAAGCAATGCTTTTATCTACTT
>JAISFI010000039.1 GCA_031263685.1 Dysgonamonadaceae bacterium
TGCTAATGCTTTAATTACCCGCTTCCGATTGGTACCCCATTTAAAAACAGGTAACGGATAAGTAAGGTAACTCCCGCTTAACTTCGCTCATTTCTGCTTTTTGGGTAAATTGCAGAATACAGCGGATTACAGCATAATCGACTGATTTATAGGAGATTCTCTTTACTTATCCGTTCCTTGCTTTTGGGCTTAGAGTTTTGAGACACCCTCCGTAATTTCATTCTTTCATTTCTTCACAAACCGCGTTGTCATTACGCCCTGTCCGGCATGGACTTTGAGCAAATAGACGCCTTGCGGCAAATGCGAAACATTGATTGTGCGTTTCAACGAAGGAGTGCCTCCTGTTTCTATTGCGACGGCATGACCGGCAAGATTCACAATTTCCACACGATCTATCGGCGTTTCGGAATTGATATGCAATTCGTTTTCAACCGGATTGGGGAAGACGGATACGGCGTGTGCCGACACCTCGTCGATACCTGTCCGGCTGTTGGTGGCAACATTGGAACGGATAGCGGTTGATGACGACCTTAAGAGGTCGCACCCTTCGTTGAGTTGAATTTCCACTACATAATACACATTGCTTGCAGGTGCGGTGAAATCGCTAAAGGTGGTGTTCTGGCCAGGCATCGTGCCGATAAGCGTCATGTCGCTGAGGTCGGCGCTTGTGCCGCGATAGATATCGAAGGTAATGCAAAAAAGATAAAAAACAAGTATTCATACAAAAATAACTGCCAAAAACTATCTTTTGTACGATTTAAAATTGAACAGTACACTCGTATCGCTCGGCATCCTCCAATCGCCTCTCGGTGAGAGGTTGATAGATCCCACCTTAGGTCCGTCCGGCATGCAGGAGCGTTTGAACTGCTGACTGAAAAAGCGGCGATAAAAAACATCCATCCATTTCCGGATCGTTTCCTCATCGTACGTCCCGTTAAACGCATGTTGGGCTAAGAAAAAAATCTTCTCCGGACGAAATCCGAAACGAATCATGTAATAGAGGAAAAAATCGTGCAATTCATAAGGGCCAACCAAGTCTTCCGTCTTTTGAGCGATTTGTCCCTGTTCATTCGCCGGAAGCAGTTCCGGACTGACCGGAGTTCGGATAATGTCCAACAGAATTTCTTCCGATTGCTTGTCCACCTGCGTTTGAGCCACCCATCGCACCAAATGCCTGACCAGTGTTTTTGGAATACTGCTGTTTACACCATACATAGATATATGGTCACCATTGTAAGTCGCCCAACCCAGCGCCAATTCCGACAAATCGCCGGTACCGATTACCAGTCCCTGCTGTTGGTTAGCGATGTCCATCAGGAGTTGAGTACGTTCGCGGGCTTGGGTGTTTTCATAGACGACGTCGTGTACGGATGCGTCGTGGCCAATGTCTTTGAAATGTTGTTCACAGGCCGGTTTAATATCGATTTCGCGGAGCGTAACGCCCAGAGACTGTATGAGTTGCACTGCATTGTTGTACGTCCGTTTCGTGGTGCCGAATCCGGGCATGGTGACACCGATGATTTGTTTGCGGTCGAGATGCAGTTTGTCGCAGGTTTTGACGCAGACCAGTAAAGCCAAGGTCGAATCCAATCCGCCGGAAATACCGACAACCAATGCACGGGCTTTCGTATGGAGCAGGCGTTTTGCCAATCCGCCGGTCTGAATGGAAAATATTTCTTCGCAACGCTCCGCGTATTGTTTGTCTTTAGGAATGAACGGGTGCGGATCGATGCTTCTTGTCAGAGAAAATCTGTCGACTTCCGGAGAGCAGGTCGTAACGGTGCGGTAAGTATTCGATTCGGCTTTGCCGTGCATTTTTCGTTGCCGGTCGGAAACCAAACGTTCAATGTCTATTTCATTGACTATTAATTGTTCATTGAAGCAGAAGCGTTCTCCTTCCGATAAGATCACACCATTCTCGGCGATACTTGCATTGCCGGAAAAGACTAAATCCGTAGTCGATTCTCCCCAACCGGAGGAAGCGTATACGTAACCCGCGAAACAGCGAGCGGATTGCTGTGCTATCAACGCCTGTCGATAATCGTTTTTAGCGATAAGTTCATTGCTTGCCGAAAGATTGAAGATGATATGCGCTCCATTCAAAGCATGTTGCGAACTGGGCGGAATGGTCGCCCACAAGTCTTCGCATATTTCAACCGCAAACAGGAAACCGGTGTTTCCAAACAGGATTTTTGTTCCGAATAAGGCTTGCTGTCCACACAAGGATATGCTGTCGACCGTTGTATCGCCGGCAGCAGCAAACCATCGTTTCTCATAAAACTCACTGTAATTCGGGAGAAAACTTTTCGGCACAACGCCTAATATCTTCCCCGACTGAAAGACTGCCGCCACGTCAAACAGTTGATTGCCACAGCGAACGGGCAATCCGACAATGCCGATAACCGGCAAAGTCTTCGTTTCGGACAATATCTGTTGCAACGCATTTTCTGCCTCATCTTGCAGAAATTGCTGATGAAATAAATCCCCGCAAGTATAAGCCGTAATGCAGAGTTCCGGAAAACAAACAATTTGTACCTGACATTCAGCAGCGTCCCGTATCAATTTGATAATTTCTTGGGCGTTGAACGCACTATCGGCAACTTTTACTTCGGGAATGGCGGCGGCCACCCTGACAAATCCGTGATGATTCTGTGACTTATCCATATTTTATCCGTGTTTTATCCATATTTATCACTGGGAAACCACAATATCCTGATTCCTATAATTACTGGGATTGATATTGAGAATGATACGTTTCGGAATACCGCCATCCAGCTTGCTGAGGTCGAAAGAAGCGTAAACTTTTTTCCGATAACCGTCGCTATCGCCGTTTTTGTCATGCCTGAACAGCAGATACAATGCGTCGGTATCGCCGGGATACGGGCTGGGCGATTTTATCAGTCCGACAGTATGCTGACGGTTTCCCGTATCAATGTAAAAACTGATGTTCAGGTAATTCCGTCCCATCCAAACACTTTCAAAAACAATGGGATCATTTTTCAAATCGTCTACTGTTTGTGGCGGCGTCAAAATTTTCAGTTCACCGCAAAGGACGGGATATACACTGTTTACACGGATATTGCGCTCAAAACCGGATGACTGTCCATTTGTCCGTTCATCCGTGAAAGCGTAATTCAGGATTACCCTGTCGCCGGCTTTTAAGTCTTTGGTCGTTGTTGCACCAGTATCGTACAGGCGTGTTTCCTGTTGATCCAGCAAAGAGAAAACGCCGTCGGACACAACTTTTACCCAGTCTACCCGGTATGCTCCGATGCCCATATCGACCTCTTTCTTACACCCCCAGCATAAGCAAAGCCCTATCAATCCTATGATGCTGCCAATTTTCATACGCTTCTCAGTGTTCTCCCACTACCAATAAATGGTTTTTCAACGGATTGGCATACATTTCCAGTATTTTTTCTGTCAGGAAAGGAGTATCTTTTTCTTCCAGTTTGATGGCATTCAATTTGGTTTTCAGGTATTTATCGAAACGATCGACGTCTTCCGACGTGTATTTGCTTTCAAAACGGGTATTTTGCGTCATGCGGTCGTAAGCAATGTAATTACCCGGATAAAATGAGTAGTTTAAATGAATTTCACTGTCGATAATGGTAGCTACAGCCTTTATTTGCTCCGGTTTATCCAAGTGAGCATCCAACTTGTCGATTTCGGGATTGATGGGGTGGCCTATTTGGAAATGTACCCGTCCCTTGTGTCCGAATAAACCTGTTTCCATATTAATCAAATCGTCCAAGGGAGATTTTTTATACTCCGGAACATCTCTTTTCAGTTGAAATTCCCTGGATTTCAGGTAATCGCATGGATCATATTCGTAAGAAATGGACAATGGCAGGATGTTGACATCCTTGATTCCGGTGATGAAATTATTTTCTGCCAGACTCAACATTTTCAACAGACTTTCCTGCGTGCTGTCGCTGGAATCCTTGGAACGGCCTTCCCGCTGTGCAATCCACACCGACTGATTTTTATCTTTAATGGTATGGTGGATGTAGCGGGAGAGTTTCGTAGAAACTTCCAACATCTGACGGACAGATACGCCCCGTCGCACAATAAAACTTTTATTGAGCCGGACAAATTTTTCTATCCACGGGTTGATTAGCAAATTATTTCCAATCGCGATCTCTACCGTATCCAGGCCTGCGTCCAGCAGCAGTATGCAAAGAATGCCGGAATCCAGCACAATATCCCGGTGGTTGGAAACAAAGGTATAGGATTTCCCTTTTTCGAGATTTTCCAGTCCTCCGAGTGTGACGGAAGTTGTAGTCTTTGCCATCAAATCTTTTACTGTTCTGCTCACAATGTCGCGTTGAAACGCTCCTTTGGTCTTAAAGCTGCGCATGGTTGCCTTGAACGCTTCCCAATCGGTATAGGGAAGGATGAAATAGACTACTCGTTTAAATTCCGGATCTTCCAGTAATTCGTCGATAACAGCAGGTATTTCCTCGTCATACAATGGACGAATATCGTCAAATTCATGATTCTTTTCCATTCAGTGAAGATTTTATTTATTCCTTTTTAAGTTCATTTTCAATGATATCGGTCATTACATCCCGAATAGACAGGCCTGCCGCTTTTACCTGTTGAGGGATAAAGCTGGTGGCGGTCATTCCGGGAGTGGTATTGACTTCCAACATGCGGATTTCTCCTTCGGCAGCAATGATGTAATCTACACGGATGATGCCTTTGGCGCCGACGAGGTCATATATCCTTGACGTCAAGGCCTGTACCTCTTCGGTCAATGCCGGAGAAATACGGGCGGGGGTGATTTCTTCGACTTTATCGGCAACATACTTGGCTTCAAAATCGAAAAATTCGTTCTTGCTTACAACTTCGGTGACGGGGAATACAACTGCTTTTCCTCTGATTTTATAACAGCCGCATGTCACTTCCGTGCCGGCCATAAAGGCTTCGATGATTACTTCTTTTCCTTCGGCGAATGCCGACGCGATGGCAGGTTGTATGGCTTCCGGCGTTTTTACTTTGTTTGTGCCGAAACTCGATCCGCCATCATTGGGCTTGATGAATACCGGAAGGCCTAACTGTTCGACGACTGCTTCATTGCTGATGGTTTCTCCGGCACATAAGCGGATCGATTGAGCCGTTCGGATACCGAAACTTTTCAGGTAATTGTTGCAGATGTATTTGTTGAAAGTCAGCGCTGCTGCCAATACTCCACAGCAGGAATACGGGAGACCGATCATGTCGAAATAACCTTGCAGCAGGCCGTTTTCACCGGGAGTGCCGTGAATGGTGATGTATGCAAAATCGAATGTTATTTTTTTCCCATCAGCCATAAACCCGAAATCATTTTTATCAATTTCGGACTGCGTACCGTCGGACAACTGCACTTTCCAGGATTTTTCCGTTAATAGAACGACATATAACCGATATTTATCCTTATCTATAAAAGAGTAAACGCCGGCTGCACTTTTCACCGAAACGACTTGCTCCGATGAATATCCACCTGCAACGATTGCTATATTCTTCATCAATTATTCTTCTTCATTTTTCACTTTTCACTCTTCACTTTTCACTCCTCACATATTTCCTCCATTTTTCCAGCACCGCCGTCATATCTTCCGGCAATTCCGATTCAAAAAATAACTCCCGGTGCGTGCGTGGATGAATAAAGCCCAGTGTTCGGGCGTGTAAGGCCTGTCTGGGACAACGTTCAAAGCAATTCTGAACAAATTGTTTGTACTTGGCAAATCTGGTTCCTTTCAATATTTCATTTCCACCATAGCGGGCATCGTTGAAGATGGTATGGCCGATATGTTTCATGTGTACCCGGATTTGATGCGTTCTGCCCGTTTCCAACCGGCAAGCGACTAAACTCACGTACCCCAACCGCTCCAGTACCTGATAATGTGTGATGGCCGATTTCCCCTGATCGCCTTCCGGGAAGACGGTAAATTGTTGTCTGTCTTTCGGATTGCGACCGATATTTCCTTCAATCGTTCCTTCATCTTCTTTGACAATTCCCCACACTAAGGCGTGGTATTTTCGCTGGGTTGTCTTGTTGAAAAATTGCAGACCCAAGTGTGTTTTAGCTACTTCGTTTTTTGCGATAAGCAATAATCCCGAAGTGTCTTTGTCTATCCGGTGGACTAATCCCATCCGGGGATCTTGAATATTGTATGCCGGATGATCTTTCAAATGCCAAGCTACTGCATTGATCAAGGTGCCGGTATAATTGCCGTGTCCCGGATGCACTACCATGCCGGCAGGTTTGTTGACCACCATCAGGTCGTCATCTTCATATACAATGTTCAGGGGAATATCTTCCGGAATAATTTCCAGTTCCCTCCGGGGATAATCCATCATTACCGTAATGGTATCTTCCGGTTTGACTTTATAGTTAGATCTGACCGGCAGCCCATTGACCAGGATATAACCGGCATCGGCAGCCTGCTGTATCCTGTTGCGCGAAGCGTGGACAATGCGGTCGACCAGAAATTTATCTATGCGGAGTAAACTTTGTCCCTTGTCGGCAACAAAACGGTAGTGCTCATATAAATCATCCGAATCATTTAAATCGTCCGAATCATTGAACAAACAAGGTTCAACATCAGGGTATATATCCGTTATATTATCTATAAGATCTTCCATGAATCAGGATCAAGGTTCATCGGAAAAAACAGTATCAGATACTTCTAGCATCTCCGCTTCATCCGCTTTATCTTCTTCCTCGCTTGCGCCGGAACTCACTTTCAGAGTCAGTCGAGCGGAACGCGGAAGTTTTTCACCGGCTCTAATTTCCCGGTTATTATATTCCAAACCGACTACTAAATCTTCGTATGCAGAAGGAACGGTTTTAATTTGTACACTTTCAAACCCGAACGATCTAAGGAGCGCCAGCGCCTGTCGTTGAGATAAATCGTTCACTTCCGGTACGATCAGCGTCTCGGTCGAAAAAGCATTTAAAGTGATGAATATAATCCGGTTAAATTTCACTTTGGCGCCCCTGGCAGGACGCGATTCGACAATGCTTCCGGGTTTTGCATTTTTAACGTGAATGGAATCCACCTCATAGCGTAAACCTGCTTTTTCTAAGAACGGGACAGCTTCCTCTAACTGTAAACCGTTGATGTCCGGCACAATGACAAATTCATTGTGTCGAGTGTAACGCGCCAGCCACCAGAGCGTGGCACAAACGAGTACAACGGAAATAAATGTCGCCAACAGGATGTTTTTGACAAAAATATTATTGATGACAGTTTTTAACTTCATACTACTTGGATTTTTTTGCCGGTCAAAGGTACGTGTTTTTTTTTCAATAACAAAAAAGGCTGCCTTTTCGGACAACCTTCTATCTTTTAACTAATTAAGAAAGAACAAATAATCGTGTAACTTATCCACAATATTCGTCGGATACACTTAATTTTTTTCTTCCTTTAGCGCGGCGGGATGCTAATACGCGACGGCCATTGGCAGAAGCCATTCTGGTGCGGAATCCGTGCTTGTTTTTCCTCTTTCTGTTCGACGGTTGAAATGTTCTTTTCATTGCTGTTATATTTTGTTGTTATTGTTTCCTACAAATTTTGGTCTGCAAAGGTAGCGCTTTTTTTCTAATTTGCAAGGGGGTGGCGATTTTTTTTTCAAGTGTCTGGGAAGGCGCTTTTGTTTATTTGCGTTTTCAATTTCCAATATGCTTGCAAATATTTATTCAAGCGTTTCAAGTCCCATTCGTTGAGTTCTTCAAACCGGGTTATGTTCATATTGTCAAGCAAGTCATTGATTTTAACTTGCACGGCAATAGGATTCTGAATAATTCTGTCTATAAACTTGTCATACTCTTCGTCTTCCGACTTTTTGGTGACACAACGCAAAACAGCAATTACTTCGGCTGAAAATCCTTCGTTTTCAAGTGCCTCAAAAGTCCAATTACTGTCTTCGACAACATCGTGTAATATACCGCAAATTTTTTCGACTTCCGTTTTCCCTCGTTCCATTACGCGAAGAGGGTGTAAAATGTACTCTGCGCCTGACTTGTCTTTTTGACTTTTATGAGCGAAAACGGCTATTTCTATGGCTTTTGCTAATGTTGACATTCCTTATATTATTTTGGAGAATCTGGCTTTTTCCAATTGCTAAATTGAATTGTTTTTGGTTCGCGATAGATTGTACCAAAACCAATGTCACCTTGTAAAACTATTGTCCCGTTTTGAATAAGAGCTTCTGCTATTTCTGGTGTTATGCGGTCTTGGTCAAATATGCTATAATCGCCATAATTCATCAAAGCATCGTTTAATGCCAATGTCCTCTGACGGTCTTCTTTCCACTCACCATTAATTAACCATTCACACTTGTTGAGAAAGCCAGTGCGTCTTGCAAGTCTATGTCCCAGGAAAATATAATACTCCATATCTTTATTTCTTAGTTCATTACTTTCTGTATCGTTGCAGTCCGCCGGTTGCCGATTTTCACAAGCTTCCGGTTGTCCGACTGGCAGGGAATGAAGTAACCGCCTTCGGCGATATTTTTCTTTCGGTTTTGCCTTTTTGCTCGGTCGTCCCTCCCTCGCTTTTTGGCAAAACCTCCCTCTACTCTGAGCTGCAAGCCACGCGGAAGCCAAGAATGCGGCTGCTATAGCCGGGCGAAACGTTACCGCGGAACGCCACGCGGCAGTAGCCCGCACCGCGGAGCCAGTTGCCGCCCCGAAACACACGGTCGGAGCCGGATGATGCGCCTGCAGGATTATTCTGCGCCGAAGCAGGATAAGGGCCGTACCAGTCGTAACACCATTCCCAGACATTCCCGCTCATATCGTATATGCCCAGTTCGTTTGCTATTTTTGTTCCGACGGGATGCGTGGCGTAGCCGCTGTTTGTTATCATCCATGCTGCATTTTCTACAGAATTGCTTCCGGAATACTTGTAGCCTTTACTTTTATTGCCGCCCCGCGCTGCATATTCCCACTCGGCTTCGGTGGGCAAACGGTACTGCTTGCCGGTGGCGGCGTTCAGGCGTTCGATAAACATTTGGGCGTCATCCCAACTTACTTTTTCTACAGGAAGATTACCCCCTTAAACCTCGACGGGTTACTGCCCATTAATATTTCCCACTGCGCCTGTGTCACCTCGTATTTACCTATGTAAAAATTACTCAATCTTACTTCGTGAACCGGTTTTTCGTCATCGGCGCAACCCTGCTGTTCGCCGGTGCAGCCCATCCGAAATGTACCGCCCTGAACAAATACCATTTCAGGCTCGGCAGGATGACTGCGTTGCATATTGCCGCTACTGTTGCCGAAGGCGGAAGTACCGCCGCGATTACTGCTGTCTCTTTCGCCAAAGAGCGA
>JAISFI010000066.1 GCA_031263685.1 Dysgonamonadaceae bacterium
ATTCTATATTTTGTATTTTATTTGTAAAAAAATCATTGCGATGTCTTCAGTCAAACATCACGATGTCTTTGGAGAAACATCACGATGTTGTTACCAAACCATTGGGAAGACTCTTTGACGCCATCACGAAGACTTTTTTATACCATTATGAAGAAGAAAAAAAACCATTATAATGTCTCCAGTAAACCATTATAGTGGTTTGGTAACAACATCATAATGATTTGGTAAAGACATTATGATGGTTTACTGAAGACACTATGAAGACTTTTTTTTGCTGAAACACAGGCCCGGATTTTTGTTCGATGCCGTTTAATTTAGTTAAGATACCGTTTTTTTAGCAGAATAACCCCCCTCTATAGATTACTTTTTTACCCTTGCTTTCAGCTTTCAGGCGGCTTGTAAATCACTGTCCTATAGCGCGTAATCCTGAAAGGAGACGTTTCAGTCTGCTTTCAGGATTCAGATTCGGGAGGTTGTGGGGTGTGGGAAGCAAAGCTCCGGCTGAAAGCAGACTGAAACTTCTGCTTTCAGGATTACGCGCTGTATGCTACCTATTTATAAGCAAACTGAAAGCTGAAAGGAGAGGTGAAAAAAGTACTTGTATGGGGAGGATAATCCTCCGCATTTTCGTAGCGCGCAATGTTTCTATCCGTATTCTTTGAATTTGTTGCTGTTTTTGAAAAGAATATTGAAATCAGTAATAGAATAATACCTTTTTTTCTTTATGTTTGTATTTTTCAAATGCACAAACGTTATGGCAAAACAGAAAAAAGTCCAACTGCAAGATATCGCATCTGTGGCAGGTGTAAATATTTCTACGGTTTCCATGGTCTTGAATGGCAGGGCTCGGGAACGAAGGATAAGCGAAAGGCTTGAGAAGAAGATAATAAAAGTTGCCAAGGAGTTGAATTACAAGCCTAATGTTCTGGCTCAAAGCCTTCGATCCGGGAAAAGTTTCATAATCGGTTTAATACTTCCTGATATGGCTAATTCCACGTTTGCCCGCTTAGGGAGGCATATCGAAGAGTTGGCCGCGCAAGAAGGCTACCGTATCATGATTTGCAGTTCCGGAGAAGAAGATGACGACCCTGAAAGTCTTATTAATTCATTAATTGATTATCAGGTAGACGGGATCATAATAGCGCCGACAACCCGGATGCAGCCGTCATTGTTTAAAATGATTGAAGATAGCGGCAAACCTTATGTTATTGTAGACCGCTATTTATCTTATGTGAATACCTCTCAAGTGGTTGTTGATAATTTTTCTATCGGTTTTCTTTCTACCGAACATCTCCTTCAACAAGGATTGCGGCGGATTGCCATATTTTCCTTCCCTCCATCGCTTCAACACATGGAAGACCGCGTTGCCGGCTATGAGGCTGCCATGAAGAAATATCATGTGCCGGTAATAAATGATGATTTGATAAAACTGGTTTCTTATGAGAAAGTAGTTGAAGAAACAGCTACGGCAATCGATGACATATTAGCGTTGAAGCCAGCAGTTGAGGGGATTATATTTTTTACTAATATGATTGGATTGCCGGGATTGGAGTATTTATACCAAATAAAAAAGGTAGTCATTCCACGTGATTTCAAGTTAATCAGTATGGAAGCTTCGCCATATTTCAGCCTGATGAATCCTTCGATTACAGTAGTAAATCTAAATATTAAACGAATGGCTGAGAAATCGATGGAGTTGTTGATGCAATTTATCAAACATAATATACCCCTTGAAACAAAACAGTACACTATTCCGGTATCTTTGATTAGTAGAGAATCAAGTAAAAAGCCGGCAAATCCTTAATAAATATTAATTATTTGATTTTTTTATATGGTTTTATGTGAAATAGTTTTTTTATTTCAAATTATTATCTATGTTTGCACAAACGATTTTGCGTGCCTCAAAATTGTTTTTTGTATTGTTACCATGAAAAACTGATCTTCTGAATTATAGGAAGAGAATAGAAATATTTTTTTTTAGCTCTATGCACAAACGATTTTGCAATTGTCTAATTACAGATTTATGAAAACAAAAAAAGAAAAAACAAATCCAATAGACCTGTTTCTGGGGATACTATTTGCATGGATTGTCGTCTTGATATTTACTCAGGTTTTATTCCGGTATCTGCTAAATTCATCGCTTAACTGGACAGAGGAATTGGCCAAATACTTATTTGTATGGATGACATTCATTGGCGCAGCCGCCGCATTCAAAGACCGGATGCTTATTGGAGTGGACTTCTTTGTTCAATTATTACCCGCTAAATATCGACGATTGGCAGATTGGACAGATGTGTTTTTGGTTACGGCCTTTTCACTAATCGCAACTGTTTTGGGATATATCTGGACGTATGACGTCTGGGGAACATTAAGCCCTGCGTTAGAACTTCCCCTTGCTTTACTATTATATGCCGCGTTTCCCACAGCTTCAGCCATCATTTGCATAGTAGGAATCAGGAGGCTTTTGAATAATGATTTGTCGAACGATAGAGAAGAGGAGGAAACGGCTTTATGATATGGATGCTGCTTTTAATGCTGTTTTTGTTGATTGCCGGAGTCAGAATTGCTTACGCATTGGGTATTAGTGCGTTGTTTTATCTGGCCTGTTTCTCGGACATGTCGTTGCTTTTATTGGCCCAGCGTATCAGTGTCGGTGCAGATTCAATCGTTATGCTGGCTTTACCGTTCTTTCTTCTGGCCGGTGAATTAATGAATGCGGCAGGGATTACGGAACGGTTGGTCCGTTTTGCTTTATCCCTGATAGGAAGTGTCCGTGGCGGATTGTCTTTCGTTGTAGTCCTTACCAATATGATTATGGCGGCAGCCTCGGGAACAGCTATTGCAAGCGGCGCGGCAGTAGGCTCAGTGATGATCCCCGCCATGCGGAAGCAAGGATATCCCGACGGTTTTTCGGGAGCGGTCAATGCTGTTTCCGCCACTATCGGGCCGGTACTTCCCCCAAGTGTAGGTTTCATTATTTTCGCTTCGGTTTCCAATGCATCAGTCGGCAAGTTGTTTATTGCCGGTATTTTACCCGGGATATTGTTAGGGATTGTATTATTGGTAAATTGCTACATAGTGTCGGCACGCAATAACTATCCCAAAGGGAATAAGCTGTCATTCAAAGAAATCAAGGATAGTTTCATAGGAGCTTTCTGGTCGCTTATCATGCCTGTCATCATTATCGGAGGTATTATCTCGGGTGTTGTTACGGCAACGGAAGCAGGGGTTATCGCCATTGTCTATGGTTTGATTGTTGGTTTGTTTATTCATAAGACCATTACAGTGAAAGACCTTTTACCAATACTGATCAGTTCGGCAAAATCTACCGCGCGTATCATGATTATTATTTCCTGTGCAGCAGCCTTCGGGTGGATTATTTCCCGGGAAACAGACCCACAACTGATTCTTCATTTATTGTCGGGGATTACGACCGACAAATATATATTACTGCTAATTCTTGTCGCGATTTTTCTGATTGTCGGGTTGGTCATGGAAGGCGGAAGCTTGATGATTATTCTCACCCCTCTGTTACTTCCGGTTATCCATACGATGGGCATTGACGTCATTCATTTCGGAGTCGTATTCCAATTGTCTGTTATGATAGGGCTTGTTACTCCTCCCGTCGGAATTCTTCTGTTTGT
>JAISFI010000096.1 GCA_031263685.1 Dysgonamonadaceae bacterium
CTCGCTTACCTGGCATGTCTGACCGTCAGCGAGGAAAATAAAAGCGTCGTTTCTGCACAACGATTCATGAACGACGTATTATTTTATGACCTGGCCGGCAACATCCGTACGGTCGCTACATTCGGAGACAGGCATACCGTCCCGGAAATCAAAGACAACACGGTCGACATGGGGCGCAGTATCAAATGCTTTATTTACATCTGCGGAACACGGAATCGTGTCTACTGCCTGTATGATGGCACAACAGACTATACCGCCAAATCAAAAATCGTCGTTTTCGACTGGACGGGGAAATATGTGACAACATACCAAACCGACAGATGCCTGAAACAAATCGCCGTCGACAACGACGATACCCGCATCGTCGCTCTCGCTGCAAACGAACAGCACGGCGGCAGGGATATAATTCTGTATGATATTAAATGAAAATACGCAGCACTTTGTCCGGTCATGTCGCAATTCGAAAACCGACGAGGTTTACGCGCATCCAGAAGCGCCGGGAGCAACGACGGAAATCGATTAATATGAGAATGTGGAATATGTCAACGAAACAATTAAAAATTAGTTGGGAAAAAAGGACGGAGAGTCCATCTGCTTTTGCAAAAGAAACAAAACTCTCCGTCCCGGCTTCCCTCCAAAAAAGAAAGGAGGTGCGCAAAGGTACGGAATTAACTTGATAATTTTCATGCCAGGCAGAAAATTATAAAAGAGAGTGTGCAGGGAGCCGGTAATCTTCCGATAGCTCTTTTGGTTTGCAGAAATTTACGAAAGCCGCAAGGCATATTGCCAAAAAAATTATTTACTAATATTTTAAATTTAAATGAAATGAAAAAGAAGTTTTTAATATTCACTTTTGTGGTAGCTGTTGCTGCCGCAGCAGGCTGGAATTTCAGCCAAAACCATAATGAAACTTTGTCTGATATGGCATTGGACAATATAGAAGCGTTGGCGGATGAAACTATAACCCCACCACCTATTTGTAACAAAAAATTTTATACCACACCTACAGATACTTGTTGTGATGTAGTCAAACATTGTGTCCCGGATGGAAATAGTTGTTGCTAATTGTTAAATGTAAAAAATAGCATATCTAATTATGTAAATAGTGGCTGATTATGATATATGATCAGCCACTTTAAAATGAAAGATAGTATGGATAAATATAAATGGCTAACACTATGCACAATATGTCTGTTTGCAGGATGTACGCATATTAACACAAACAACAGCATTATAAAAGAAATTGTTTTCGACGAAAAAGCCGCCTTGTGCACCACGGCACCTTCGTACACATTTATTCCCCTGGAAACAGGCAATGACAACCTGATCGGAAGTATAAATATTGCGAAAATCGTGGATGACAGAATCTTTATCCTGGATGAAGATTACAGTAAATCCATTCAGGTCTATACACTTCAGGGTAAATTTATCTCCCATATAGGCAGTCGGGGAAACGGCCCCGGCGAATATATTATTCCAGCGAGTTTTTGGATTGATAAAACGTCGCAGACTATCTTGGTAAATGGCTTGACAAATCAACTTATCGTTTATGATTTGAATACCTACGAGTATCTTTATTCCAAAAAAGCGCCTACATTTAGCACATTCATATCCATGCCCGGCGGACATTATGCGTGGTGGACATGGTTAGGGTATAAGGATGGAGAACAAACATATGATGTGATGATCACAGACTCCTTATTTCAAAATAAACGATACTGTTATCCGAGGGATTATGAGGTTGAGCGTGAATTCATATTTACCAAAGAGGGATTTTACCGGTTGCATGATAAGACTTATTTCTATAAGGCGCACAATCCGGTTGTATATGAAATCACATCCGAAGGTGAAAAATCTGTTTATCAGGTTGTTTTCGGAAATCACCCGTTCCCTCCGGCGGATTATCTGAATGCGCTTTCGGAAGGTACGAACTTGATGAAGACCCATTATGTAGCCTGTTATCAGTTGCTTGAAACCGATTCCTGTATTTTAGCCCGTTATATAATTGGTCGGGACAGGTATATCGGGATCTATAACAAAAATGAGAATAAAACATATCGGTATGCCGATTTTCATTCCGACAGTTCACCCCTTAAAGAGACTTCTTTTGCCGGCACAACCGATGATGGCCGTTTTATTTTAGGTTTGCAGGCAGAACCCCTGAAACGGCGCTATATCCCACAGGATGATCTGCGTGAGCTTGCGAAAATGGTTTCGGCAGATGATAATCCGGTGATATGTATTGTTGATTTCAAATAACAGGTGAGAAACGTAAAACTCGCGTAAATCACAAAAACAGATCGAAAAATTTTATGAGAAAATATTTCATTTCTTCGGGCATATTGGCCGTATTTCAACAAATGAGGCCTTCCTTTACCTTATTGATCATTTGTCTTTTCTTTTCCTGCACACGGGATTCGATTGAGATAAAGCAGGCTTTGGAGCTTGCCGGAAACAATCGTTATGAACTGGAAAAGGTACTGGCACACTACAGCCGGGATTCTTCCGACTGTTTGAAATTGCAGGCGGCGAAATTCCTGATTATGAACATGAGAGGCAAATACAGTCTGGATACTTTATCAATGGCAGCGAATCAGCCTTACTTCGATGCGTTGACAAACTATCTGCAGGATCATGATTCGTATAGTCATGAAACCATGTGTTGGATTCTTGACAGTGTTAAATTACAGTTGCAAAATCATTGGCAACAGCCAATACCTCAATACCTGTCCGATTTGAAAACGTTGCATGCAGATTACCTGATCCGGCATATTGACCGGGCATTCGAGACATGGACGAAACATGCATGGTCAAAAACCATACCGTTTGACGTGTTTTGCCGGTACATACTCCCGTACAAGTCGCATGATGGCCTTTGGGAGGGCGCTTTTCCGTATTATGAGGAAAAGTACAACTCGTTGCCGGAGTCTGTCACAAAGTTGACGGCGAGGGAGATCGGCGAGTACATGGATCGAGACATCAAACGGACATTCCTGAATGACGGAGCGTTTTTTAGAGAACACTATCCGTTTCTGAAGCCTTCCGATTTCCGGAATATTATTCAGGCACGGCTTGGGGATTGTCAGGACAATAACGCCATGTCAATAACGGCATTACGGACGATGGGTATTCCTGCCGTCCTGAACAGTCTCCCTCTCTGGGGAAACTCCAATGCACGCCATTTCTGGACGGAAATGCCTGTTAGCAATATAATTAAAGAAAAATATGACAATACACAGCGCCCTTATACCAATCCGAAAAATATATTGATAAACGATATGTTCTGGTTCGATGACCCGATGACGGACATGTACGGGGATATCCCGCAACACATCACCGTTCGTTCCTGCCGTACAGTACCCAAAGTGTTCAGGGACGGGTTTGCCATACAGGCAACAAGCCTTGCATGCAAAACAACCGAACCTGTTCCCGATTTCTTCAGGAATCTCTGTCTGGAGGATATAACCGGACAATACATTGAGTGTGCAAACGTAGCCGTTCATTTTCCGGAGAAACCGCCGGGGAAATATGCCTATTTGTGCTGTTATAATCCGGACAACAGGGCCTGGACGCCGGTCGACTGGGCTGAAGTAAGGAACAAAAAAGCTGTTTTTAACAACATGGGGATAAATGTGTGTTATGTTCCGGCCTGTTATACGGACAAACGGATTGTGGAAACAGGGGATGCGTTTATCTTGTCGGCGGACGGTCAACAGCGGATATTGCGGGCTGACAAAAACCGATTGAAAACAGCGGAATTATACAGTAAAGTGCCATATCGGTCACAGGTCATGTTTTGGGCAGGCATATTAAAAGGTAGCAGTATTGCAGCGGCCAATCGCACGGATCTGTCGGATACCGTTGTTTTGCACCGGATTGAACATTTGCCGGTTTACGGACAGGAAGTCAATGTAAGCCGGATGCAACCCGCCCGGTACGTAATTTTCCGGTTTGCAGACAAACGTTTCGGGTTTCTTGCGGAGCTTGAATTTCGCGGACTTGATGGACAAGGTAGAGAGGTTAAATTACAGGGGCGGCCATTCGGGAATCCGGGTATCTATGGAAGTGAACTTGATAAAGCATTTGATAATGACAGGGTAAGTTTTTTCTTTGAAGCAAAGGATCGGGAACCGTATATCGGGCTTGATTTCGGAAAATCTGTCACCGTCACAAAAATTATTTACTGGCCGCGCAGTGATGATAATGGGATTGTGCCCGGCGAATTATATGAATTATTTTATTGGGATCAGGGATGGCAGTCATTAGGCAGGCAAACGGGCCGTGACGACTACCGGCTAATATACGACAATGTACCTGACAATGCATTGTTACGTATTCATAACCATACGAGAGGAAAAGAACATCGTCCATTTACCTATGAAAACGGCAAACAGGTATGGTGGTAAGAATATCAGGTGAAAAGGCAGCCGCCATCCGGAAACTTTTTCGGAAGCTATGCAATATTGCGGTCGACATCCTATTCTGGTGTTGCATCGCAGTGGTGGTATATGTCGTCGAGCAGGTTTTATTATTCGCTTCGTTCAAGATACCGACCGATTCGATGCAGCCGGGGCTGATCGGCGGCGATTATGTACTGGTATGGAAACCCGTGCTGGGAGCGCGGGTGTTCAATCTTTTTGATGCCGTCAAAGGGAAAAAAGTCCCGGTATACCGGCTACCGGGCCTGCAGAAGGTGCGCCACAACGATGTGCTTGTCTTCCATTACCCCTATCCGCACAGGGGCGACAGCATCGGGATGCATATTATGAAATACTACATCAAGCGCTGCGTCGCCCTTCCCGGCGACACGTTCCGCATTGACAGCGGGATTTACCGGGTGGACGGCGTGACAGATACGCTGGGCATATATCACCGGCAGGAGGAACTGTCGGCAATGGCGGACAGCACATTCCGGCAGGAAATCTTCCGCTGTTTCCCGTTTGATTCGGCATACCGGTGGAACGTCAAGCAGTTCGGCCCGCTGTATGTACCCCGTAAAGGCAGCGAGGTGG
>JAISFI010000185.1 GCA_031263685.1 Dysgonamonadaceae bacterium
AATCAGGCTTTTGACGCGCTTGCCGACCGGTACGTCGGAAACATTGCGGAAAAACCGGCTTATAACATGCGTCAGGCACGCAGCGGTGTGGAAAAATCCATGCGCACGATGTTTGATTGCATCAATGCACTGATTGTGCTGAATGGCGAAGCGCCTTATACAGCCTATGTGAATGGCCTGAATGCTGTGATTAAGCATTATAATGATGTTTATGCCGTGCATATTGGGAGGTATGAGGCGAAAAAAACAGGAAAAGAAGAATAAAATTTTGGTAGAGCCTGACAACAAAAATAAGTTCATACAAATAGTTTTCAGACTTTTTTCGTATGCTTGCAAACAACAAAGCAATTAATTAAATATAAACATTTTAATAGCGAGAATTTATGTTAGTAAAAAAATCAGAAATCAGAGAAGTTCACGGAATTTCCGAAGAACGAAAGCAAAGAATTATGGATTTTTTACAGGGCGCTGTTTATTGCTGGTGCAAAAACAGGAAAGACGAGTGGTTTGCTGCACGCGATTTATTGGGTGGCGATAACACCGACTGGGAAGATACACCAATGTCTGCTTTGTACGAAAAGTTAAAAGACAAAGAACAGGCAGGCATAGATGCCGGATGGTTGCTTAAAAGAGTGATTGACAACGATAAACGCTCTTTTGAAACAAAAGAAGAATTCGTTAGACAATATCGATGGAAAAATATTTAATAACCTTATTAAACTATTAGACAATGAAAAAGATAATCTTAATTTTTGCAACATTGGGAATATTCAATTCTTTTGTTTTCCCTGCAACCTTTACACTAAAATACGGAAATACAAATCTTTCTTCAAAGACGGTGTATGTTTACCAAAATGGGAAACGGATTGCTTCGGGAAACACTTCTTCCTCAGGTACAGTTTCTTTTTCTTTATCCACAGGAAATTATTCCTATAAAACGGAAACTAATTTTACCGGAGATATTACGGCAAGTTCTACGGTTACATTAGATCATAAAAAACTTACTTTTACGGTAAAAGATAATTCCGGTAATCCCATAAGTTCAGAATACATTCAAATTTACGAAGACGGTATTGAAGTTGATTATGAATTTACAAATTCTTCTGGAATTGCTGAATTTTACTTGAAACCAAGCGATAAATATGCCTACAAAACAAGTTTCAGCCAAGGTGCAGTGCTGAATGATGTTTCGCTCAATTTGATTAAAAACACATATATTGAAGAAACATATAATGTCAGCATCATTGCAAAGTATCAAAATTATCCTGTAGCAGAACAATTTACGCTCTATTCTTATAATAACAAAAACACGACTCTTGGATCTAAATCTTCAACAGCAACAAATGGCGAGGTAGAATTCAATATATCAACAGGCCGGTACTGGCTTAAAAATAAGTTAAATATCTATACGGAATTAAATATTGCGAATACCAATGCACAATTTATTTTGGATTACAAGAAAGTTCGGTTTATTTTCAATCAGACAGATCCGAATATTCTGGAAAATATTACCGTATCAAACGGCAGTTACACAGATACAAAAATAACAGACGGAAAGGGTTATGCCGATTTTTATCTGCTGCCGGAAACCTACACCTATTCGCATTTGGGAATGTCTGAGCCATTTACTGTTACGAATGATACGATAATAAATTTAACCACGCAAACAGTCATCTTTAATTTGCGCAATGGAGAGACTTCTGCTGCCTATGCAAATCAATCCTTTAAGATTGGCAAATATATGAACAGTTTATCTTCATACACAACCAATTCAAGTGGTATTTGCCAGATACAATTGATGGCAGGTAATTATATTTTTTCAGACGGCATTTCAAGTTATCCGTTTACAGTTTCAAGCGATGGGCAAACGATTATTCCGCCGCTTTACGATGTGACGTTTAATATTACTCAAAACATTCCAAATGCTTCTTTGAGTTCTGTTTATTTAACGTCTGTAACAACAGGAAACCTGGTCACTTATTCTTCATATTACGATGGCATGAAACTGTGTTTGTTGGCGGGTGATTATACTATGCGCTGTTACGGCGACAATTTTCCAAATTCTCTGTCTCTTCCTTTTTCGGTAACTCAAAATACTACATTACAAGGGTTTTATACCTTTCAGTTAATTGTAACTGATAATAACAATACTGCTATTGCAGGACAGAGTTATTATATCATGCAAGGCGGAAGTATTATAAACAGTTCATTCACAACCAATAATCAAGGTATAGCAACAGCCTATTTGCCCAATGGTAATTATCAGTTACGCAATCCAAAAACACAAGGAGAAACGCCATTTGTTATAAACAATCAAAACCAGACGTTTAACTTGCAGTTGCCAAGCGAAGTTACTTTGAATGTAACAAAAGATGGAGAAGCATTTTCAGGATACATTATTTTATACGGCGAACAAAAAATGGCAGCACAACTTTTGCAAATAAATAACGGCACAGGTAAGTTCCAATTAAATACAGGTGACATTTACTATGCTGTTCTGTCGGCAACAGGAAGTACGTCTGCTTATTCAAGATTCACTGTATCAAGCAACAATAATTTGAACTTTATTTCCTTGAAAATACAATCGGAAGGAAAAGGTTTGGCTTTCCCTTATTATGCCGATAAAAGCTATATGGACGTTTACAATGTTTACTATTTGGCAGGAACTACCGTAACCTTTTCCGGCGTTCCAATGAATGGTTGGAAGTGTGAAAAATGGATCATTAACGGTACGGATGTGAATAGCGATATGATTGATTATACGCTTAATACTGCAACTGTTGCAACGGCTGTCTTTGAACAAAATTCTTCAACTGGAACTGAAGTTTTCTCGCTTCGCGCAGCCAATGATAATAATTTGACAATTTATCCCAATCCTGCGGATACCCATGTTAGTTTTTCGGAAAACATAAGCGGCAACGCATCTATTTACAGCAGTAATGGAAACTTGGTAAAACAGGTTTATGTACTTGGTAACAGCATCAATGTGTCTGACTTGACTGCGGGAATATATGTTTTGGTTGTTGAAAACGAAAATCAAAGTTACAGAGGCAGTTTTATAAAGCAATAAAGTGTTTATTTGATAAGTAATAAAACGGCAAAATCTGAAAAATAGTTTTGCCGTTTCGTTATCAGGCAGTAGAGATAAACAATCTGCCTGAAGCAATCCGGATAATTTTTATCTGCCCGTGTGTAATTGGAAAATTTCATGTACATTTGCACCCTAATCATTATCATCAATCATGCCATTAAATTTACCACAAAACTTGCCGGCTGTCGAATTACTCAAAAAAGAGAATATATTCGTGATGGATTTGTTGCGGGCAGAAACGCAGGACATACGTCCGCTGAATGTCTGCATCCTGAATCTGATGCCTTTGAAGATTACTACGGAAACCGATTTGATTCGCCTGCTTTCCAATACGCCCCTGCAAATAGAACTGGATTTTCTGCGCATCAAAGGTCATACCTCTAAAAATACGCCGGTAGAACACATGATGACTTTCTATAAAGATTTCGACGAAATCGGCAAACGAAATTACGACGGTATGATTATCACCGGCGCTCCGGTAGAACAAATGGACTTTGAAGATGTTACCTATTGGGACGAGCTGACGGAAATCTTCGATTGGGCAAGAAACCATGTAACATCTACCCTCTACATCTGCTGGTCGGCACAGGCATCGCTGTATCATTTTTACGGTATTCCCAAATATCCTTTGGCGAAGAAGCAGTTTGGCGTCTTCAATCATACCCTGCTGAAGTCGACATTTCCTTTATTTCGCGGCTTCGATGACGAGTTTTATGCGCCTCACAGCCGACATACGGAAATCAAACGTCAGGATATAGAAAAGGTGCCGGATTTGACCATCCTCTCCGAGTCCGAAGATTCGGGCGTATACATCGTTGTGGCGAGAGGAGGAAGAGAATTTTTCGTCACCGGACATTCGGAGTATGCGCCGGAAACCTTGCACAATGAGTATCTCCGCGACCTGAAGAAGCAGCTACCCATTGATCAACCGAAGAATTATTATAAGGAGGACGATCTGGAGAAAGGGATTCTCGTCCGTTGGAGGGCGCACGCCAATCTGCTGTTCACGAATTGGCTGAATTACTTTGTCTATCAGGAAACTCCATTCGATTCAATGGCAATAGAGCAGTTGTCCGAAATTTCTTAATCGTATCTTGAACGCGCATGTTTCAAATCCTGTTTCAAACCCGCTTAACGTTGCACCTGTGAAAACCGGAAGAGCCATAGAACTGTTATCTCCCGCCAGAAATCTTTCTTGTGGCATCGAAGCCGTTAATCACGGCGCAGACGCTGTGTACATAGGCGCTCCTCAATTCGGCGCCCGGTCGGCAGCCGGAAATTCCATGAAAGACATTGAGCAGTTAGTGCAGTATGCCCACCGCTATTTTTCCAGGGTTTACGTGGCATTGAACACGATTTTGAAAGAAGATGACCTGTCTTTGGCAGAGCGGATGATTGGCCGCCTGTATAATATCGGCGTCGATTCGCTGATTATTCAAGATATGTCCATCCTGGAGATGGATATTCCGCCCATCGCACTGCATGCAAGTACGCAGATGGATAACCGAACGCCGGAAAAAGTTCGCTTTCTGGAAGCCGTTGGCTTCTCGCAAGTAGTACTGGCGCGCGAATTATCGCTGGACGAAGTAAGTGATATTTCCCGGCAAACACATGTTGCGTTGGAAGCTTTCATTCATGGCGCTTTGTGCGTTTCATACAGCGGACAATGCTACATGAGCCAAGCTACTGCCGGACGGAGCGCCAATCGAGGTGAATGTGCACAATGCTGTCGCCTGCCATACACCTTGCAGGATGCAACGGGAAGAATATTGGCGACGGACAAACACCTGCTGTCGCTGAAAGACCTGAACCGCTCGGATGCACTGGAAGATTTGCTGGACGCCGGCATTACTGCCCTGAAGATAGAGGGACGGTTAAAGGACTTGGCTTACGTGAAAAACGTTACCGCCCACTACCGGAAAAAATTAGACGCGCTTTTTATGCGCCGACCGGAATATGTACCTGCATCCTCCGGACAGGTTCAATATACGTTTACGCCGGACATCCACAAAAGTTTCAACCGCGGTTTTACCGATTATTTCCTGAAAGGACGGAAAAAGGAGATTGTTTCTTTCAACACTCCCAAATCGACGGGAGAATACATTGGCAGCGTAAAAGAGTTGGGGAAGAATTACCTCTCCTTTGCCGGTACGGCTTCGCTGCATAATGGCGACGGACTCTGTTTTACGGACGACAAAGGTGTTTTGCAGGGATTCCGGGCTAACCGGGTGGAAAATAATAAGATTTTCCCGGCAGAGATGCCTGTCATACTACCCAAAACGCTTCTGTACAGAAATTTCGACCAGGCTTTTGAAAAGCAATTAACCCGGCAAACTGCTGAACGGAAAATCCGACTTTGCCTGCACCTGAAAGAAGAAGCCGACGGCTTATCTCTCCACGCACAAGATGAAGATGGATGTGAATCGACACTTTATTTTACCCTCCACAAAGAATTAGCGCAGAAATGTCAGGAAGAACAGATAAAAATGCAACTATCCAAATTGGGAAATACAATTTTTCAGGTAGAGCATATCGCGATCAACCTGGATATGAATAGTTTTATTCCGGCATCTTTTCTGTCCGAAATGAAGCGGAAAATGGTCGAAGATTTGTTGAATAACAGGAAGCTGTCCTACCGAAGAATCCTGCGGCAACAGGGAAACAGTACCGTACTTTATCCACAGCAGAACCTTTCCTACAGGGGAAATGTCGCCAATAGCAAGGCGCGCCTGTTTTATCAAAAACACGGTGTAACACAGATAGACGATGCCTTTGAATTAAATCCGAAAAAAAATGTTCCATTGATGTTTACCAAACACTGTTTGAGGTACAGCTTCGGATATTGCCTCCGAGAACATTCCCACCGCACACCCGTCAAAGAGCCGCTGTATCTATTGTCTCCGCAAGGCCGCTTTGAACTGGAGTTCGATTGCAAATTGTGTGAAATGAGAATTATGGCTTCGGCTTGTACTTAGCATTTTTCAGGATTTCCGGATAATCCGTCGAGTGCATGATCGCCTTCAACGACGTTTTCGGATTGTATTTCATGTGCGATCGGATGATGCGATATCCTACCCAAACGCCAACTCTTCCCGGCGATTGTTTGGACAAAGAGGAGGTAAATGGCGCATCTTCCACGTATTTTTGCACCACGAGATGGTCGTTCGCATACAAATGCTTCTGTCGCAGCATAGCGTTCCATATTTCAGACTCATTTTCCCGGCACCATAATTCCTGCACCTCTGTGTATCCCAAGATTTCCGCATCGGAACAGGACGGAATCAGCAAAGAGAGCAGGTATCTTATTTTACCTTCGTAAAGGATTCTGTCCAGTAAAACCTGTTGGTTTCCCTGAAAAGGAAAATGTGTCAGCAGATAAGCCAGTAAATAATCGGAAGCAACTTTTCCGGGAGTCATGTTCTGTCGTTGATAATCGTAAAAGAAATCCTGATAGAGTTTATACGAACTGCCTAAATATTTGTCGGCCGACAACGAGATGCAATCTTCCGTAACAATGACATTCTGATTTAATCCGGAAACGTGCATGCATAATTGCGGAATGTGGATGGAATCGGAATCAAATTCTGCTTGTAAAACGTTAAATCCGAAAGAGATTTTTGTTTCTATGTCGGAAAGATTGGAATACAGGAGGGTTTCATCTTCGTAGAGTTCCATGAGCGTAGAATCGGAAAAAAATTGTTTCAGGCGGAAAAAAAAACCGACAGAATCCGCAGTCCCTATACCGATAACTTTGTCGCCAAAGACATCTAAAAAGGGCTTGTGCGCCTGTAATAAAGTTTCTTCCGAACAAGTTCCGTTTATATATTCGTACAACATCAGGTCAAAACGTGCGATTTTAACCGGTTGCATCTCTGCATCATTGTCTCCTTTTCCGGTACAACAGCAAATAAAAATAAAAAGCACAAAAAGGAAAGTTTCTTTTCTCATACAAATTAGCTGGCATATTGTCAATTCTCTTCAGCAATTATAATTACCTTAATTAAACGTGAATGAAGGTCAAATATTATACGTTTTTTATCTGTATCTCTAAATTTATATTACCTTTGTTGCCCATTCGTATTTATCATGCGATTTGGAAGCAGCCAACTAACTACATTTCATATATGGGCACCATTTTAATCGTAGAAGATGATTTGACACTTAGTTTGATGTTAAAAACGTGTTTATCGAAGAAAGGTTTCACAGTAGTTACCTCTCTCACTGTATCCGAAGCGAAGAAAAGCATTGCAGGAGAGCAGCCGGAAATTATTTTACTGGATTTGCGTTTACCGGACGAAAACGGGATGACGCTGTTGAAATGGGTAAAAGAACAGTATCCGGCGGTTATCGTGATCATGATGACGGGATATGCCGATATTACTTCTGCGGTAGAATCTATTAAATCGGGCGCTTTCGACTATGTCTCCAAACCGTTGCATCCGGAAGAATTATTCGACAAAATACATCATGCTTTCGCACAAAGAGCTATGACCAAGTCTGAAAAAGAAGATGAGAAGCCGCAGGAATTGGGATACGTTCGAGGACATTCGCCGGAGTATCAACGTCTGTACGAATACATAGATTTAGTTGCACCCACCAAGCTGTCGGTTTTTATACACGGAAACAGCGGAGTTGGAAAAGAGCATGTAGCCCGCCTGATCCATGAAAAAAGTGACCGTGCTGCCGGCCCTTTTGTGGCGGTAGATTGTGGCGTTCTGTCGCGCGAGCTGGCTGCCAGCGAGTTTTTCGGACATATCAAAGGCGCCTTTACCGGAGCCATCAATAATAAGGCAGGATGTTTTCAGACGGCCAACAGAGGCACTCTGTTTCTGGATGAAATCGGAAATCTGCCGTTAGATATACAAGCGCAATTATTGCGGGTATTGCAGGAAAAGATCATCAAACCCGTGGGCGGGGAAAAAGAAATTCCTGTCGACGTCCGGCTCATTGCAGCTACGAATAAAGAAATTGACCATTCATCTCCCCATGCGAGTTTTCGCCTGGATTTATATCACCGGCTCAACGAGTTTTCGCTGCGTGTGCCTTCGCTGGCGGAGTGCAGAGAAGATATTGTGTTGTTCGCCCATCATTTTCTGGAGTTATCCAACGAAGAATTGAAAAAAAACATCATCGGCTTTACCTCCGAGGCGTTGGAAATATTAAGCCGTTACGCCTGGCCGGGAAATATCCGTGAGTTAAGAAACGTTATCAACCAATTGACGCTGACTACACGCGATGCCTATATTACGGCCGATATTATTCCCGATACCATAAAATCGAGTCCTGTCGAGCCGCTTAAAGCCGCTCCAATCCGGCAGTCAAACGAAAAAGAAAGAATAGAAGAGGCGCTGAGATATGCAAATAACAACAAAACAAAAGCTGCTCAGCTATTGAATATTGACAGAAAAACATTGTATAATAAACTGAAATTATTTGGAATCGATGCCTAAAAAACGTGCTTATAAAATAAAGTTACTCATCATTATTGGTTATTCGATATTGTTGCTGCTGGTCGTTTACGGAGTTGTGCGGATTTATTCTGAATTGAGACGTTTTTCGGAGCAGGAATCGCCTTTTGAAGAAAGAAAGGAATTTGTGAAAATCAGCGATGTACTGGCTTCTCTGTATGAATCGGAAGCCATGAGCAGGACACTGTTTTCGTCGACTAATACCCGTTCCGGACTGCTGGCGTACGATTCTTTGCAAAATCTTGTTGTGCTCAAGATAGATTCATTGAAAGATTTAACTACAGACACGTTTGTGAGTGAGAGTTTAGACAGCGTGCTGGTATTGCTGAACATGAAATGCAATAATACACATTCTATCTTTCAACTGATGGATTCTATCAACCGTGTTCCTTTCAAAGAAAAAAGCATTACAACCCTGTTGTCACGAAAGCAGATAGCAGACTTGAACAATTTGTCGAAAATATACACACAACAGAAACAGCAGGATTCGGTGATTGTGCAAGTCCAAAAAAAGACTTTTTCCAAAAGGCTCTCGGATGTTTTTCGTTCGAATGTGAAAGATTCGGTTTTCGTAAAAACCAGACAAGCCAATGAACAGATAGATTCAATTATTCCCTTTCAGATCGTCGAAGACACGATAGCCAGCTTTGTAACGGATGTGTTGCTGGAATATGACCGGAAACGGGAGTTGTTGACGGCGCAACTGCTCCGCAAACAGGAGTATATGTATCAGACAAACAGCTATTTGACTTCTCAGATCGACAATATCCTGAAGGAACTGGAATATCAGGAATACACCAAATTATACCGTTTTGTACTGGAAAAAGAGAAAACGCTGGAATATTCTTCCAATACGGTACTCTATGTAGCTTTAGCAGCACTGATTACGGTGATTGTGTTTTTAGGGATAAGCCTGCGTTCCATCTCCAGAGAATTGCGTTATCAAAAGCAGTTGGAAGATGCGAAAAAATATGCGGAAGAATTATTAAAAAATCGGGAACGCTTGATGCTAACGATTTCACATGATATAAAAGCGCCGTTAAGCTCTATTATCGGCTATATTGAATTGCTGACCAAGAGCAAGTTGCCGGAAAAAGACAAATATTACCTGCAAAACATGCGCTACTCTTCGGAACAGGTATTGGAACTGCTCACCAAACTGCTGGATTCTCACCGGCTTAAATCGGGCAGCATGGAGATTCATTCGATGTATTTCTCACCCCACCGTTTGATGGAAGACATTTACCGCAGTTTTGTTCCTTTGGTAGGACAAAAAGAGTTGTCATTTGAATTTATCAACCACTTGGATGCCAATGATTACTACCAAAGCGATCCGTTCCGCATCCGGCAAATAGTGAACAACTTGCTAACCAATGCCATTAAGTTTACACATTCCGGACAGATAATGCTTAGCGTGTCTGTGCTTCCGAAAGACGGCAAACTGCTGTTAAACATTGTCGTCAAAGATACCGGTATGGGAATTGCGCCGGAAAACACAGAAAAAATCTTCGAAGAATATCTCCGCCTGGAAGATGCAGAATCCATGAAAATTGAAGGTTCCGGTCTGGGACTGGCAATCTCCAGAAAATTAGCGGTGTTGCTGGATGGCGACATTCGGGTTGTTTCCGAGAAAGGAAAAGGCAGCGAATTTACACTAACCATTCCTCTGCGAAAAGAGCCGGATACGAAACGGGAAGCGAATCTATCCTCCCAAAGGGAAGATCCACTAAGGATATTATTCGTAGACGACGACCCGGTGCTGTTGAATATGTATGCGGAATCTCTCAAACGGGAAGGTTTCTTGCCGGTAATAACCACCAGTTCGCTGGATGTGTTACCCTTACTCCATAAAATGTCGTTCGACATCGTTTTTACAGACATCCAGATGCCGGATATGAACGGGTTTGAATTGGTAGAACGCATCCGGATGGCGACTTTCTCGCGGGCGGGAGAGATTCCGGTCATCGCTTTATCGGCTTGTTCGGATGTTTCCGGACAAAAATTCAAAGAAGCCGGATTCTCCGGCGCCATGTTAAAGCCGTTTTCCTTAGGACAATTATTGGATGTAATTGCTTCTTATTCAGGAATCCCCACCCATAAAAAAGAAAATCTCGTCGGAAAAGGGCTTTCGGCATTGACCGCCTTTGCCGATAAAGACAAGGACGCTGCTATCAACATCATTCAAACATACATCGGCGAAAACGCCACCTCTATCGAATCTTTGAAAAAATCCGTTGAAACGGACGACTGGGTTACTCTCCGCGCATTAGCCCACAAATTATTACCTTTGATGCGAATGATTGATGCCGACGAAATAGTCACAGTGCTATACGAAATAGAAAATAACGTGCAGGAAAAGGCGAAGATCTATACGCTTATTGAAATGCTGAAACAGAAAAATGAAGATGCAGAGGTCTTCCTCGCAGAAATTTCTGCTTCCGTTGTTGCAAATTCTTAGAATAATTTAGACAAAACAGCAGATCCTATACTTCGCTTGCATATACAGGTATCTACGCCTGCTTTTCTTTTTTCTCCGGAATAACCGCCGATAAGCCTATACACAACACCAATGTTGCCAAAATAAACAACAAAGACGCTTTCGTCCCTATGGAAATATGGAAAAGAACCTCCAATAGCATTTTCACGCCAACGAAAACAAGCAATATGGACAAACCCGTCTTCAAAAAACGAAACATGCCGACAATGCTGCTCAACAGGAAAAACAGCGACCGCAAACCGATAATCGCAAAAATATTGGAAAAGAATACGATATATGAATCCTGAGTCACCGAAAAGATAGCCGGAACCGAATCGACGGCAAAAATCACATCCGAAAACTCAATGATGATCAAGACCAGAAACAGGGGCGTCAGGTACTGCTTGCCGTCGACTTTTGTGAAGAACTTTTGTCCCGCATAGCTGGGGGTGACCGGAAAATGCCTGCTCACAAATTTCACCAGCTTATGTTCCTGCACATCTATTTTATCTTCCTCATTCCGGTTCAGGAACATCTTCACCGCGCTGAATATCAGTATCACTCCGAAAATGGCCAGTATCCACTCAAATTCGTGAATCAGCGCCGACAGGGAGAAAATAAATATAAAGCGCATCATTACCGCACCGATAATTCCCCAGAACAGTACCCGGTGATAATATTTTTTGTCTACGCCGAAACTCATGAAAATCATCAGGATGACGAAAATGTTATCTATGGACAACGCATATTCAATGACGTAGCCGGTGATAAATTCCAGCGACAACTGTTTCCTGTACATCTGCAAATTGGACAGGAAACCGGCGCCGAGATCGAAATTCAGGCCATGCCTGTGTCGCTCGTTGATGGCCTGGAGATCGTCCATCGTTTCGATACCGTGTATCCAGTGCCCGAAATACCTCAAAAAGAGGAAAAAACCAAGTGCGAGAGAAACCCATATAGCGGTAAATATCAACGCTTCCCTGACGGATACCGTATGACTGTTTTTATTGAATACCCCCAGATCAAGCGCCAGAAAACCGGCAATCAGAAGAATAAAGCCTCCCAGGAACAGACTGTCGCTCATATCGACAATATTCTCAAGGTATTCAACAAATCCCGGTCACTCGGCTTGTCGTCCTTTATCGCCTTTGAAAAAGGAACATAGACGATTTTTTCGTTCTGAATGCCAATCATCACATTCCGCTGGTCGTC
>JAISFI010000100.1 GCA_031263685.1 Dysgonamonadaceae bacterium
CCCGGATTAAACCTAAATCTTTCACATAATTATAATCGTCAGATAAGGTTTCAATGTTCGCTCCTTCCCCGATAATTACCTGTTCGACCACTTTTCGCACGCGTTCTTCTTTCAGTTTATCAAGCAGTTGGTCGATATGCACATCGCGGCGAAGGATGATTGTTTTGATGGCTTCGGAAACCATTTCTGCCGAAATGGGCTTTGTGAAATCTTTTTTGAGTTGCTCTATTATAATTTCTCTTGCAATCGCATTTACAAGCCAGGGCTGTCCCTGAGTTTGATTGAAAGCGAGTTTTACTGCGCAGTCTTCAAAGATTTGACCGGTTTCATCGGTATGCTGCCTGTAAAGTGTCACAACCTCTTCTTCCGTAAAATTGCGAAGCGTCAACGATCGCGTTATAATATTGAATGGGCTTGCCGTCCCGAGCGTTTCCCTGTCGGCTCTGATTTTTGCTTTATAATCCCGGATATTTCTCATTCCAACCAGGGCAACAGACATCGGGAAAGGTGCGATAGAACGGTTAACATAACCGTTTCGCAGTTGTCTTAAAAAAGATAATAACGTGCCTTCACTCAAACAGTCAGCTTCGTCAAAAAGCAAAATTAAAGGCTTATCCAATGTGGAACAAAAATCCGTCAATGAATCTTTTAATACATTAGAGAAATCCGTCAAATCGCTGTTATCGGTAAAAGGCTTTTTCAGAATTGCAGAAAAAGTTTTTATTGCCGATTTAATACTGCCCATAACCGATTTGATTCCTTTTTCCGGATCGACTATTCCATAAGCATTTTCTAAGGAGCAATAAACGGCATAGTACTCACCTCTTTTGTTGATTTTGTTCGCCAAGTTGAGCAATAGAGTAGTCTTTCCCGTCTGCCGTGCCGCGTGAATGACATAATACTGTTCGGCATTAATAAGTTCTGCCAACTCGTTGTGCAAACGTTCTGTTGCATTAAGCATATAATGCTTATCCTCTATGCAGGGACCTGCTACATTAAAGTATTTCATATACAGTCTGTTTTTTTGCAAAAGTACAACTTTTTCTTATACTTATTTCATTTCTCCGAACAATTGAGGTAAGCGCATTATAAAAAAGAAAGGTTGTCATCACGACAACCAATCTCCTTTTGTTAACCTTAAATCTAATACCATGAAAAACACGATGCAAAGATAAGGCATTTATGTTGTAGAACATAATTTTTCGGTACTTATTTTCTTTGACTTAACCATATTTAACTATAGTAGATTATTCTACTTCTAAAACAAGTCCTTTAAGATATTCACTTTCAGGATGATATATATTTATAGGATGATCGGCCGGTTGTGTCAGCTGATGGAGTATGCGGACTTTTCTTCCGGTCTGGGCTGCTGCACTGAATACCGACAAACGAAAATGCTCCCTGGAAACAACCTGAGAACAGGAAAACGTAAAAATAATTCCACCCGTCTGTATCTTCTCCAGTGCGATGCCGTTCAACTTCCGGTAACCTTGCAAAGCGTTTCGCAATACATGCTTATGTTTAGCAAAAGCAGGAGGATCTAAAATAATTAAATCATACTGATCGCCCATCCGCTCCAGATACTTGAAAGCATCTTCGGAAAAAGCCTTGTGGCGCATATCTTCCGGAAAATTCAACGCTACGTTCCGCTCGGCTATATCTACGGCTCTGGAAGAACTGTCGACCGAATGTACCGTCGAAGCGCCACCACGCATCGCATAAAAAGAAAAACCGCCGGTGTAACAAAACATGTTCAGGACTTGGCGGTCTTTCGCATAATGCTCCAATAACATTCTGTTTTCCCGTTGATCGACAAAAAAACCGGTTTTCTGTCCTTTCTCCCAATCTACCAGAAACTTCAATCCGTTTTCCATGGCCATTGTTTCGACATTTTCGCCTCCATACAGATAACCGTCTTCTGCGCCTAATTGAGCTTTGAATGGAAGAGTTGCTTCCGACTTGTAATAGATATGCTGCACCTCGCCGGCCAAAATATCCCGAACAACTTCCGCCAATTCTATCCGCGACAGATGCATGCCTACGGAATGAGCCTGAATCACAGCCGTATGCGCATAAACATCAATGATCAGACCCGGCAACATATCTCCTTCGCCATGAATCAGCCGGTAAGTATTGTTGTAATCGCTGCCCGTAAGGCCTAAGGCTTTCCGCAAACGATAAGCCGCCGATATCCGTTCCTTCCAGAAATCCCGATCTATGTCGCGTTGCCGAAAAGAAAGAATGCGAACGGCAATACTCCCTATTTGATAATGTCCAATCGCTAAAAAATGCCGGCGGGCATCATAAACCTCCACTAATTCGCCTTCCTCCGGAGTTCCTTCCATCGTTTGAATAGCGCCGGAAAAAATCCAGGGATGAAAACGCAATACGGATTCTTCTTTTTTGGGCAGTAATATTATTTTCTTCATCATGTTATGGCGGGATTATGATATGTTTTTTAATTTCTTATAGATTTTCAGACAAGCCCAAGCATCCAAAGCGGCGTATCTTTTTTGTGGATCGGTCAGTATATTGGCCTCCCAATTCGTGAGCCGCTGACCTTTGGATATTCTTTTCCGGAAAAGGATGGCATACACTTTTTGCAAGCCAATATCCGCAAATCCGAAATCGGGAACGACATGCTGAAGGTCGATAAAACCCTGAAGTTCTATCTTTTCCCGCCTGTTAATGGATAAAAAATCATCTTTCAACGACAGACCGACTTTCCGGGTCTTTGTACCGGAAAGAAATTCGGCCAGACAAGGTGGAAAGCCCGTTAAATTCAAACGAATAAGGAAACAGGTATCTTCCGTCGATAATTGCATCAGTGCAACTCCTCTTACGGTACCTTTTTTATAGCTTGGCCGCGTTTCCGTATCAAAACCGATCAAAGGGAAAGTCGACAAGTAAGAAACTGCCTTCAATACCTCATGTGGAGTTTGAGCAACAATAATTCGTCCGGAAAATTCTTCAACGGGAAATCCGGACATTTCTTCTTTAGTTATACTTTTTTCTTCCGTCACCAGCATTTATTTTCGTAGATGATGTACTGCCCGCAGGACGTTTACCAGTTTCTGTCCCCAATAATCATTGAAGTTTTGTAAACAATCTACCAAAGCATCATTCATAATTTCCGGAACACCGGATTGGAAAACACCGATAAAATTTCCCAGATCCTGATAAATATCGGCCAGGTTTTCGGAAACAGTCACTGCAATCGGCGCATCGCTAAATGGCATGTCAGGATGAAACGTTTCCAAATACAAATCTCTGTCGCCCAGCAAACCGGCAACACCTTTCACGACATGGGCGTATAAATCTTCCGTCACCTGATGTTCCAAATCGGATTCGTAAAACTCTTCTATTTCGGGCATCAACAAGACTTTCAAGTAGAGCAGCGGAAGTATTTTAGACGTGCGGTCGATAAATTCGGCCTCGTCATACTTATCCACCTGTTCCATCAAGCGGCAATATTCCAATGCCGCTTTGGTCAATTCGACCGTATATTCTGAATAAAGGACACCTTCCATGTTATTTGCTTTTTTCGTTTTCGACCGAAGTTGCAAAAGTAGATGAAAAAAATATGCTGAACAAATTTTTTCTAAGAAAGCTAAATTTTTCAAGCGGAGATAAACCGTGTAGATAAACGTGGAATTGCACATTTTAGAAATAAAATTGCGCATTTATTTGCCTTTGAATGAAAATAATTGAACTTTTTGTTGTCCGTAAAAGATTTTTCACTACCTTTGCGTCTGAATTCAAGTAATTGGAGGAGGGGGCGGTAGTCCCCTCCTTTTGTTCTATGGTTTTTGAAAAAATTATGATTAGTAAAACGCTTGTTGAAAGTATTGTCAATAAATATCTGGAGAACTCAGACATTTATCTGGTTAACGTTGAGGTAAAACCTGAAAATATCATTATCGTAGAGATAGATCATGATAAGGGTGTTCACCTCGAAGATTGTATTCGATTGAATAAGTTTATTGAATCACAGTTAGATAGAAATATAGAAGATTTTGAGTTGGAAGTCGGATCGGCCGGTATCTCACAGGCTTTAAAAATGCCCCGGCAATACCAAAAAAATATCGGTCACGAAGTGGAAGTGTTGACCAAAGACGGACGGAAATTATACGGAATCCTGCAAGCCGCAACAGAAAATACTTTCACGCTAACCGTCGAAAAACAGGTAAAACCCGAAGGAGCTAAAAGAAAAATCACTGTAACCGAAGATTTATCTTTTGCATACAACGAAGTCAAATATACTAAATACAAGTTTTAATAATAAAACATACATTCATGGCTAGAAAGCAAGAAACAATCAGTCTAATCGACACGTTTACCGAGTTCAAGGAACTTAAAAATATAGACAGAACCACGATGATCAGCGTGTTGGAAGAATCTTTTCGGAACGTCATCGTTAAAATGTTCGGAACGGATGAGAACTACGATGTCATCATCAATCCGGACAAAGGAGACTTCGAGATTTGGAGAAACCGTGAAATCGTTGAAGACGACGCCCTGGAAGATCCGAATCTTCAAATAAAACTGTCGGATGCAAAAAAGATTGATGAAGACTATGAAGTCGGAGAAGAATTGACCGACGAAGTCTATTTCGCAGATTTCGGACGTCGTGCCATCCTGAATCTCCGGCAAACGCTGGCTTCCAAAATAATGGAACTGCAAAAAGATAGCCTATACGCCAAATATAAAGACAGAATTGGCCAAATCGTTTCGGGAGAAGTTTACCAAGTGTGGAAAAAAGAATTTATGCTCCTGGACGATGAAGAAAACGAATTGCTGTTACCGAAAAGCGAACAGATTCCCAGCGATTTTTTCCGTAAAAATGAAACCGTTCGCGCCGTAGTCGTAAAAGTGGAAAACTTGAATAACAACCCGAAAATAGTTCTTTCCCGCACCTCCAACATGTTCCTGCAACGGCTTTTTGAATTGGAAGTTCCGGAAATACACGACGGATTGATTACCATCAAACGAATTGCCCGCATTCCCGGAGAAAGAGCCAAAGTGGCAGTAGAATCCTATGATGAACGAATCGACCCGGTAGGCGCCTGTGTGGGTATGAAAGGTTCCCGCATACACGGAATTGTCCGGGAACTCAGGAACGAGAATATCGACGTGATTAATTACACGAATAATATAACGCTGTTCATTCAGCGCGCGTTAAGCCCCGCCAAAGTATCGTCCATCAAGATCAATGAAGAAGAAAAAAGAGCGGAGGTTTTCCTTCGTCCGGAGGAAGTTTCCATGGCAATCGGTAAAGGCGGTATGAACATCAAACTCGCCTGTATGTTGACGGAATATACCATCGACGTATTCCGTGATGTAGAAATAGATGGTGAAGACATTTATCTGGACGAATTTAGCGACGAAATCGACGTATGGATTATTGAAGCATTGAAAAACATAGGTTGTTATACCGCGAAAAATGTCCTGGCGCTGTCTCGCGAAGAAATCATAGAAAGAGCCGATCTCGAAGAAAGTACAGTCGATCAGATACTGGAAGTCCTTCGATCGGAATTTGAAGAGGAATAAGACGTTTTTGGAAGAAACATCCGCTTTTTTTTCAATCCCGATTCGTAATCCGTAGTTTGTAATTCATAATTTTTAACGCCCCCTTTAAAAAAATATATGTCCATCAAGTTAATTAAAATATCAAAAGACTTAAACGTAGGAATTTCTACAGCCGCAGAATTTCTGCAAAAAAAGGGGTTTACCGTCGAGGCAAATCCGAACACCAAAATTAATGAGGAACAATACGCATTACTTCTTCGAGAATTTAGTAAAGACAAAAATCTGAAAATCGAATCGGAAAAATTCAGTCAGGAACGTCAAAAAGATCACAAGAAGAAAGAAACGGTTGCCATTGAAGGGTATGAAACAAAAAACGCCGGAAAAAAGGTTAGTGAAGAAATAAAAATGGAAGTTCCGGTCGATTTCAGGCCACAATTCAAGACAATTGGCAAAATTGATTTGGATGCGTTGAACAGACCCAAAGCTCCTAAGACAGTCGTAGAACCGAAAATGCCGGAAAAAATTGTTGAAGAACAACAGGACGTTCCGGAAGAAGTCGTTGATATTCAGCCAATAGAAACAGAAACAGAAATCCGCACAGAAGAAATCAATCCGGAAATCACAGAAGAAGTACTCGACGAAACTGTGGCAGAAGAGGTGGAAACCGCACCCGGCGACAGCGAGGAAAACGAAATAGAAGGGGAGGACAGAGAAGAAGAGGAAAGCGAAGAAGGCGAAGAAGAAAGCGAAGAAGAGGAAGAAGACGACGACGAGCAGGAAGAAGAAGATGTTATTGAAGATGACGACGCTGTTGAAGAAGATGATACTGCTGAAGAAGATCCTGCTATTGAAGAAGACATTGAAAACAAAGATACCACTGTTTCGGACGAAGAACAAAGCACCGATGTATTCCGCCTTAATAAGGCAACGCTTGAATCCAACATCAAGGTAAAAGGGAAAATAGATCTTTCTACCCTGAATCAGACTACCCGTCCGAAGAAAAAAACGAAAGAAGAGAAAAGGAAGGAACGGGAGGATAAGAAAAACAAATCCGTAGAACTGAAGAAAATAGCCAAAGAAAACGTTAAAAAAGAAAACGTTAAGGCAGAGAAACTCACGCTCACCAAAAAAGAAAATTTGGAAGAAGCGGATAAAAAGAAAAAGCGTAATCGCATCAAGAAAGAAAAAATAGACATCGAAAAAGGCGGACAAAACTTCCCCAAACGGGATGATAATCGCTTGAAACTAAGGAAACCCGTTAAAGCAGAAGTCAACGAAGAAGATGTACAACGCCAAATAAAAGAAACCCTTGCCCGCCTCACCGTCAAAGGAAAAGGAAGCAAAGGTGCCAAATACCGCAAAGATAAAAGAGACGCTGTATCTCAACGCCAACAGGAACAAATGGAGTTGGATGCAATGGAGAGCAAATTGCTGAAAATCACTGAATTTGTGACTGCAAGCGATTTGGCGAATATGATGAATCTACCGGTTGTCCAGATTATTTCCACCTGCATGAGTATCGGCATCATGGTTTCCATCAACCAGCGTTTGGATGCGGAAACGATTAATATCGTAGCCGAAGAATTTGGCTTTAAGACCGAATACGTAAGCGCCGAAGTTGTCGAAGCCATTGCCGTAGAAGAAGATCGGGAAGAAGACTTAGTTGCCCGTCCGCCCATCGTAACAGTTATGGGACACGTTGACCACGGAAAAACATCCCTGCTCGATAACATCCGGAATACCAACGTCATTGCCGGAGAATCCGGAGGGATTACCCAACATATCGGCGCCTATAACGTAACCCTGGAAGATGGACGGAAAATCACATTCCTGGATACTCCCGGACACGAAGCTTTTACTGCCATGCGTGCACGCGGGGCCAGTATGACCGACATCGCCGTAATCATTGTTGCCGCCGATGACGATGTGATGCCGCAAACCATCGAAGCCATCAATCACGCTTCGGCTGCCAACGTGCCTATCGTATTTGCTATCAACAAGGTAGATAAACAGGGAGCCAACCCTGAAAAGATAAAAGAAACCCTCGCCGCAATGAACTATTTAGTAGAAGATTGGGGCGGAAAATATCAGTCGCACGACATCTCGGCCAAAAAAGGCATCGGAATCCACGAGTTACTGGAAAAAATACTACTTGAAGCCGAAATACTGGATCTGAAAGCCAACCCCAATAAACGGGCTACCGGTTCCATCATCGAATCTACCCTGGATAAAGGAAGAGGCCATGTAGCGACGGTACTGGTACAGGGCGGGACGTTGAAAAACGGCGATACTGTTTTAGCCGGTACACATTTCGGTCGCATCAAGGCCATGTTCAACGAACGTAACCAGCGGGTAAGTTCGGCAGGCCCTTCCGAGCCGGTGCTGATACTCGGATTGAACGGCGCACCTCAAGCCGGAGACACTTTCTATGTACTGGAAACGGAACAGGAAGCCCGCGAAATTGCCGGTAAGCGCGAACAGTTGCAGCGGGAACAAGGGCTGAGAACACAAAAACACCTGACACTCGACGATATAGGTCGCCGAATCGCTATCGGTAACTTCCAGGAACTGAACGTCATCGTGAAAGGCGATGTGGACGGTTCCGTAGAGGCTTTGTCCGACTCTTTGATTCGCTTGTCGACAGATGAAATCCAAGTAAACGTAATCCATAAAGCTGTAGGACAAATTTCGGAATCGGATGTAACGCTTGCCGCCGCCTCCAACGCCATTATCGTGGGATTCCAGGTACGGCCTTCTTCCAGCGCACGCAAACTGGCGGATAAAGAAGGGGTAGACGTTCGTCTGTACTCTATCATTTACGATGCCATAGAAGAAGTTAAATCTGCTATGGAAGGAATGTTATCTCCCGAATACAGAGAAGAAATAACGGCTACCGTAGAAGTACAGGAAGTCTTCAAAATCACGAAAGTCGGTACTGTTGCCGGATGTTTGGTCAAAGAAGGAAAGATTAAACGTGGCAACCGGGTACGCCTGATTCGAGACGGTATTGTTGTCCACTCCGGAGAACTCGATTCCCTGAAGCGTTTCAAAGATGATGTGAAAGAAGTAACTTCCGGTTACGAATGTGGATTGAATATCACAAACTATAATGACGTCAAAATCGGCGACATCATTGAATCTTATGAACAGATAGAAATAAAGAAGACGCTTTGAACTGGTTAGACATCTGCATTATTATCTGTGTGGTAATCGGCGTCATCAAAGGATTGTTCGACGGACTTATTAAGCAGGCGACAGCGCTGGCAGGACTGGTAGCAGCAATCTTTTTGTCCGGAATGTTAGCAACGGCCTTGCAGCCGTTGTTGGCAACTGTAAACGTGATTCCGGAACATTTGGCCTATCCTATTTGTTACGCTTTATCGTTCCTTTTGATAGTGGTGTTACTGAGTTTGGTTGGGCGTTTGATCCGAAAAATATGGAAATTAACACCATTCGGATGTCTGGATCATGTAGCCGGAGGTGTATTGGGGTTTGTGATTCCGGTTGTCTCTTTGAGTTTAATCTTCAATTTACTCATTATCTTCTGTCGGCAAATCCCAGTCATTCAGGAAGAAACTAGAAAAGAATCTGTCTTCTTTGAAAAAATTGTATCGATCGTTCCGTCTTTGTATCCTTATGTGAAAGAAAAGTTTGAAGAAGGACAGGAAAAAGAAGACTTAAAAAAAGAGGAATCGACGCAAGAACTTCAACCGGAAGAAAAGATCATTTAATACTCAAAACTATGCAAGAAAATTCCAACGGTATACTGCAACAAATAACAGATAGCGAGTATAAATATGGGTTCGTGACCGACATCGAAACTGATGCAATCCCTAAAGGATTGACGGAGAACGTAGTCCGCTTAATTTCCGCCATGAAAAATGAACCGGAATGGCTGTTAACATTCAGACTGAAAGCTTTTGAATATTGGCAGACGCTACAAATGCCCACATGGGCTTACTTGAACATTCCCAACATCAACTACCAGGACATCATCTATTACGCTGCTCCCAAACCGACTGCCCTTCCCAAAAGTCCGGGAGAGGTTGACCCCGAACTCCTGAAAACGTTCGACAAACTGGGCATCCCCCTGCACGAACGCGGACAACAAGTGACGGGCATGGCCGTTGATGCCGTCATGGACAGCGTATCGGTCAAAACAACCCATAAAGAAGTACTGGCCGAGAAAGGAATTGTCTTTTGCTCTTTCAGCGAAGCAGTACAGCATCACCCGGATTTAGTCCGGAAATATTTAGGCACTGTGGTGGACTATAAAGACAACTTTTTTGCCGCACTCAATTCGGCCGTATTCAGCGACGGATCGTTTGTATATATACCCAAAGGTGTTCGTTGCCCAATGGAGCTGTCCACCTATTTTCGCATCAATGCCGCCAAAACCGGCCAGTTTGAGCGTACCCTGATTGTGGCGGATGACGACAGTTATGTCAGCTACTTGGAAGGATGCTCCGCTCCGATGCGCGACGAAAATCAACTGCATGCAGCCATCGTCGAGATTGTTGTCATGGAAAATGCCGAAGTCAAATATTCTACAGTCCAGAACTGGTATCCGGGCGACAGCGACGGCAAAGGCGGTATCTACAATTTTGTCACCAAACGGGGATTGTGTAAGGGAAACGGCTCTAAACTGTCATGGACGCAGGTAGAAACAGGCTCAGCCATTACATGGAAATATCCGAGTTGCGTGCTGCAGGGAAACAATGCGGTTGGAGAATTTTATTCCGTTGCCGTCACCAACAATTTTCAACAGGCCGATACAGGGACGAAAATGATACATATCGGCAAAAATACCAAAAGTACCATTGTTTCCAAAGGCATCTCTGCCGGAAGCAGTCAGAACACTTACCGGGGATTAGTGAAAATCGGTAAAAGCGCGGAAAACGCACGCAACTATTCCCAATGCGACAGTCTCCTGTTGAGCGACCATTGCGGCTCTCATACATTCCCTTATGGAGATATACAGCACGAAACTGCTATCGTAGAACACGAAGCCACCACTTCAAAAATCAGCGAAGACCAGATCCTGTATTGTAATCAAAGAGGAATCAGTACGGAAGTCGCCGTCGGCCTCATCGTCAATGGATATGCTAAAGAAGTGCTGAATAAATTGCCGATGGAGTTTGCTGTAGAAGCCCAGAAACTGTTGGCGGTTTCTTTGGAAGGAAGTGTGGGGTAAGGAGAACTAAGATCACCGTTCAAGACTTCCTTTTTAAAAGATATCCTCCCGCCATCAATAGCAGTATACCCACGCCATCCGCTATCGGAACGTGGCTGCCGTGACCGTTACCAACGCCGCCGGGCGATGCCGTCAAGGTGGATTGGGTGGTGTTATCAAATAGACCGATGCTGCCGCTTGATGAGGAAGACGATAACAGGTTTTGCTTCGTCTCGCCAGCTTGTGTGGATGAGGTTGATGCCGGCTGCTTACCATACAGTCCCACGCCGGCCTCTGCCGGCGTCAGGACATACAGCATCACTATTATATTCACAATCACTATGCTACTGAAAACTTTATAATTTCTTTTCATGATGTTCTGTTTTTTTGTTTGTCCTTATAATTTGTTTTTGTAAGTTCTCTGGATTGCTT
>JAISFI010000216.1 GCA_031263685.1 Dysgonamonadaceae bacterium
CCCAACCTAACACTTTCGGGTTGCCGACCCCGCCGGGGGCGCGCATTGCGGTGGTGGGGGCATGGTATTGGGGTTTTCTCCCCCCCCTCCATGGCGCCCCGCTCGCGGTGAAGCAATCCAGAAACAGAGCGTTGCACGCTACGCCGAATGGCGTAGAGCGCATTGCTATTAGCAAGCCCAAACGGATTGTTAAAAATAAATAAAGCCTGAGTTCGTTTTGTTTTTTTTCCGATGCACTGATCGGCCTTCGTAAGTAGAATTTACACCTTAGGAGAGGTGTGTGTGTGTGTGTGTGTGTGTGTTATGAAATTATTTAGATGCTCCAAATAATTTTCGTTAAAAACATGTAAATCCGCACTGTTCATTTCCACAACTATGTTTTAAAATTCGCGCAAATGTAATGCAAAAAATTGGAAAACAAAATATATCGGAGAAAATTTTTTGTCTGAATTATGCTTCTTTCTTTTCTTCCCTCTCCCAACGCCTAATTAAAACTTTGTGAAAAAACAATATTAATGCCTAATAACACCTGCTTTTAACGTTATCGAATAAAAAATCTCTATATCTTTGAGGCTTTAATAAATGAAAATTTCTGTTTCATAAATTTCTAATTTAAAGATGTCAAACACAATTTCAAGAAGATCTTTCCTTCAAAAAGGGAGTATCGCCGCATTAGGGTTAACAGTAGTACCTAATGCCGTTTTAGGAAGAAGTCATGGACACACAGCTCCCAGTGACAAACTGAATATTGTCGGCGTTGGCGTTGGCGGCAGAGGCTTTTCCGTTCTGAAAGGAATGGAAAGCCAAAATATCATTGGCCTTTGTGATGTCGATTGGAAGTACAGTGATCGGGTATTCAAGTATTTTCCCCAAGCTAAAAAATATGCCGATTACCGTAAAATGTATGAAGAACTTGGCAAATCTATTGATGCGGTGGTCGTGGCAACAGCCGACCATACGCATGCAATGATTGCTGCAGACGCTATCACCATGGGAAAACACATTTATGTGGAAAAACCATTGACCCATAGTGTATACGAATCTCGTCTGCTGACTAAATTAGTCAGCAAATACAAGGTCGCTTCCCAGATGGGGAACCAAGGTGCTTCCGGCCCAGGCGTAAGACAAGCCTGCGAATGGATCTGGAACGGCGAAATTGGCGAAGTCAGGAAGGTAGAAGCGTTTACCGACCGCCCTATCTGGCCGCAAGGCTTGCCGCGTCCCGATAAGATAGAAAAAGTCCCCTCTACCTTGCAGTGGGATTTATTCCTTGGTCCGGCTCCACTACGTCCTTACAATCCGATTTACACTCCATGGAATTGGCGTGGCTGGTGGGATTTTGGTACCGGTGCGCTGGGCGATATGGCCTGCCACATTTTGCATCCCGTATTCAAAGGACTGAAATTAGGTTATCCGACCAAAGTTCAGGGAAGTTCTACCATGTTATTGACAGAATGTGCGCCGAACGCACAAATGGTAAAATTCACTTTCCCCGCCAGAGATAACTTGCCTAAGGTGGCTTTGCCGGAAGTAGAAATTACCTGGTATGACGGTGGGCTGCAACCCATGCGTCCTGTCGGTGTGCCTGCCAATAGATCGCTAAACGACTCCGGCGGAGGCGTTATTTTCCATGGAAGCAAAGATACATTGATTTGCGGATGCTACGGAAAAGATCCATGGTTGCTTTCCGGACGGATTCCTCAAGCGCCGAAAGCGCTGAGAGAAGTGCCGAAATCCGACCACGTTATGGACTTCGTCCGTGCCGCCAAAGAGAGCGCATCCAACCGCGTTGAAACCGCGTCTCCTTTCAGTGAAGCAGGCCCGTTCAACGAAATGGTTGTCATGGGCGTATTGGGCATTCGCTTGCAGGCATTGGATCAGGAACTGGAATGGGACGGTGCAAACATGAGGTTTACCAATATCTCCGAAACGGCCACAATCCGAACGATTATCAAAGACGGCTTCACAATTAAAGATGGTCATCCAACATTCAACAAAGCAATGACGGAACCTGTTAATGCCAATGCTTATGCGGAAGAATTAATCAAGCATAATTATAGGAACGGTTGGAATCTTGTAGCGATGCCTTGATAATTCCAACGAAAAATGAATCATTTACACAATTATATTAATCATTTACACAATACATTAAAGATTTGAATCATGAAAATAGTACAGTTATCCAGTGTAATCTTTCTGGCCGGGGCAACACTTGCCTGCGGTGGAAAACAACAAAAAGCAGCAACACCCGAATATACGGTATTGGAATTGTCTCAGGTAGATTTATCGGCCTGTCCTGTTGACAAAGAAGGCTATATCTCACTGTTCGATGGAAAAACCCTGACGGGATGGAGAGGATACGGACGTGAAGATGTTCCCGGCAGATGGGTAGTCGAAGATGGCGCAATCAAGTTCTCCGGATCCGGAGGCGGTGAATCTCAACAGAATGATGGCGGCGACCTGATTTTCGCTCATAAGTTCAAAAACTTTGAATTGTCTGTCGACTGGAAAATATCTAAAGGTGGAAATTCCGGTATCTTTTACCTGGCACAGGAAATCCAGACGACAAAGGAAAACGGAGAGCCTAAACTGGAGCACATCTACATCTCTTCTCCCGAAAGCCAGGTGCTGGACGATGAAAATCATCCGGATGCCAAACTGGGAGTGAATGGCAACCGCAAATCTTCTTCCCTGTACGATATGATACCGCCTGTTCCTCAAAATGCCAAGCCTTATGGAGAATGGAACACTACAACAATCCTGGTTTACCAGGGAACGGTGGTACATGGACAAAACGGACAAAATGTGGTGGAATATCATCTCTGGACTCCGGAATGGACGGAAATGCTCCAAAAGAGCAAATTCAGTCAGGAAAAATGGCCATTGGCTTTCGAATTACTGAACAACTGTGGCGGGCCTAACCATGAAGGATACATCGGCCTGCAAGACCATGGCAACGATGTCTGGTTTAAAAATATCAAAATAAAAATCTTAGACTGATAAAATCCGGTAAACGGTGAGCAGTCCTGTTGTATGAACACATATTCAAAATCACAAACCTTTTGGCTTGTTACGTTGCGGATGTTTATAGGCTGGCATTTCCTTTATGAAGGACTGGTCAAAGCTTTGAATCCCAAGTGGACGTCTTATGCTTATCTGATTGATTCCGAAGGCTGGATTTCGTCCATACTCCATAATTGGGCAAACAACGCACAATCGCTGGGCATTGTTAATTTCCTGAATACATGGGGACTGATATTGATAGGCTTGGGACTGATTGCCGGCTGCTTTGCCCGCATAGCAACCGTGAGCGGCATCGTTCTCCTGACACTGTTTTATCTGTCACACATCCCTTTTATCGGTGCTTCCTATATGATGCCTGCCGAAGGGGCTTATCTGTGGGTAGATAAGAATCTAATTGAAATTGCAGCATTGGCCGTCATATTTGTATTTCCCACCTCAACAAAATACGGATTGGACAGATATATTTTCAAAGTGAACAGAGAACAATGAACGGAAGAAGGGATATATTGAAAGCGCTTATCGCTGCGCCTGTTTTGGGCGCAATGGCTTACGGGGTATATAAAAAGAAAAAATACGATCGAATGCATCGCGATATCAGCGACGTTTTCAAATTAGATCAAGCGCCGGCAGTGTTGGCGAAACAGGCTGCCGGAAAACAAATCCGTATCGGTCTCATTGGTTTTGGCATTCGCGGCAAACAGTTGATGCAAGCCTTAGGTTTTGCCGAACCCGCTTATGTAGATGGGCTGAAAGAACGGGAGCGCCGTAATGCGAACTATACCGGTTACAAAGATTTCATGGAACAGGATGATTTGAATGTCCGAATCACTGCCGTCTGTGATATTTTTGATCTTTATGGCGATGCTGCTGTCGCTGCCGGTGCAAACTTGCAGCGACTGGGATCTGACGCGCCTTCGACCGGCACGCCGCCCAAACGCTACAAACATTACCGCGAACTCTTGGCTGCCGATGATGTAGATGCCGTCGTGATCGCTTCGCCCGACCATTGGCACGGACAAATGGCGATGGATGCTGCGAAGGCCGGAAAACATGTCTATCTGGAAAAACCTATGACGTGGACATTACCGGAAACTTACCGCCTGCGGGAGGTGATCCGGAAAACCGGCGTCGTCTTCCAGTTAGGACATCAGGGACGGCAAACAGACAGTTACCTCAAAGCCAAAGAAATCATAGACAAAGGTCTTTTAGGTCACGTTTCGCTAATCGAAATGACTACCAATCGCAATGATCCCAATGGCGCCTGGGTATATAAAATCATTGACGGATCTAATCCGGACACGATCGACTGGAAACAGTTTGAAGGTCCGGAACAACAAATCAGGGAATACACCGAATACATGAAAAAAGCTGGTCTCGAGCGCTATGTCGGGCCGGACGACAGAGGAAAATTCAGCCTGGAACGATTCTTTCGCTGGAGATGCTGGTGGGATTACAGTACAGGACTGAGCGGAGATTTGTTAACGCACGAATACGATGCCGTCAACCAAATTATGCGGATGGGAATCCCCCAGTCCGTAACATCTTCCGGAGGTATTTATTTCTTCAAAGATGGAAGGACGGTGCCGGATGTCTTGCAAACCAGTATGGAATTTCCGGAAAAGAACTTTACTCTGTTGTACAGCGCCACGCTGGCAAACCAGCGTAATCGGGGTAAAATATTTATGGGACATGATGCTTTTATGAATCTTTCCCAAACGATTACAGTACAGGCAGATCCTCGTTCTGATCTCTACCGGGAAAAGATTGATCAGGGGATTATCCCCACCGATGCTCCCTTTTATACTTACGCTCCGGGAAAAGGCGATGCCGATGGCGTCGCTACGGCTACGGAACTGTATTTTGCCCAACGGGGATTGATGAGTTCCTATATCAACGGAAAACGCTATAATACAACCCATTTGCATATAAGAGAGTGGCTGGAATGTATTCGACAGGGATTGACGCCCAGTTGTAATGTCGATGAGGCGTTTGCCGAAGCTATCGCCGCTCACATGGGTACGCGCGCTTATTTGGAAAATAAAACAATGTTCTGGGACAAAGACCGGGAAGAAATTACAGCCGGATAAGGAGTAGAATTTTTAAATGATATACACAAGAAACGAATCAAATTCATGAAACGAATCAAATTATTGTTAGCGCTCTCCGGATGGATGTGCATGGCGCTTGCTTACGGACAACAGTATTCTTCTAATAGCGGAGCAAAAGATATCGGTTTGCAACTGTATTCTTTAAGAGATGATTGCAGTAAAGATTTCCAGGCGACAATTACCGCCGTAGGAAAAATGGGATATAAATACGTGGAAGCCGCCAATTACTCCGACGACGGCAAGTTTTACGGATTGACTCCGGAAGCATATAAAGCCACCGTAGAAGCTGCCGGAATGAAATCTCTCTCCTCCCACACAACCAAAATAATCCCTGTCGCAGACCTGAAAACCGTCGATTGGGAGAAGATATGGGAGTGGTGGGACGCTTGTATTGACGCGCACAAACTTGCCGGAATGAAATATATTGTGGCCCCTTCTATGCCGAACAACTTTAAAACATTAAGCGATTTGCAGATTTATTGCGATTATTACAATAAAATAGGCGAAAAATGCAATGCTAAAGGTATCCGTTTCGGCTATCACAACCACAGCTACGAGTTTGAAAAAGTGGAAGGAAAAATCATGTATGATTACTTGATTGAGAATACAAATCCGGCCTTAGTATGCTTTCAAATGGACGTTTATTGGGTAGTGCGTGGCCAGCAAAGTCCGGTGAAATATTTTCAAAAATATCCCGGAAGATTTGAACTGCTCCACATTAAAGATCATGAAGAACTCGGACAAAGCGGTATGGTTGGCTTCGACGCTATTTTCAACAATATAGACAAATCTGGCGCCAACTATCTGATTGTAGAAGTGGAAAAATACAATTATACGCCGAAAGAAAGCGTACAAAAGAGTTTGGATTACCTGTTAAAGATTCTCTGATTTTGGCCGATACATTTTTCGGGTGTAATTCAAATTTTTTAATTGCACCTCTTGATTTCCTTTGTTTCTTGAAATTTTATTAGAGTGTATATCAGATAGTTATGAATTATGTTTAAAAAATTCCGAAAAAAAGGTCTTAAAATATTTGTCAGATAAAAAAGAAGCACTACCTTTGCATCCGCTTTCCGGGAAACCGGTAAGACAACACAAGGATCTTTGACATAATTTCATAAACAAAAGTGTAGTACAAATAGCACAAGCACACGTCAATTAAGCAGATCAATTTGATAATAAAAGATGATTGATAGATAATAGATAAGTGAAGGAAAACATCAGAGCAGGAAAAAAATAAAACAAACAAACAACAGTGAAGAGTTTGATCCTGGCTCAGGATGAACGCTAGCGACAGGCTTAACACATGCAAGTCGAGGGGCATCGCGGGTAGCAATA
>JAISFI010000331.1 GCA_031263685.1 Dysgonamonadaceae bacterium
TAACATAAAATAAAAAGTATCAACTACAATAAATCACATGAAAACATAAAACTAAACTTTTCGGAACGGCCAAAATTAATTATTTAACTAATCTTAATATATTATGAAATGTTTTAAAAAGAAAGTACACTTACTTTTATGGCTGTTTCTTCTGCCGGCTATTTCCTACGCTCAAATAGCCATTACCGGCACAGTAACCGATGAGCAGGGCGAAACGGTTATCGGCGCCAATGTAGTCGAAAAAGGCACAAGGAGCAGTACGGTAACTGACGTAAACGGCAATTTCTCGCTCACCGTAGCGAACAATACCGTGCTGCAGGTATCGTATCTCGGGTATGCGACCCGGGAAATCAATGTCTCTTCCGCAGTAAACGGGCACCTCGCTATTACACTGACCGAGGATGCCAAAGCGCTGGAAGAAGTAGTAATGGTAGGTTACGGCACCCAGAAAAAGGTGAACGTGGTGGGTTCCATCGCTACCATTAACTCGGCGGAATTAACCAAAGCGCCTGTGGCAAGCACGGCGAATGCATTAGTCGGAAAACTTCCAGGACTGATTGCCAAACAGGAAAGCGGATTGCCCGGTGCGGACGCTGCCACCCTGAGTATTCGCGGATTCGGATCACCTTTAATTATTGTGGACGGCATAGAGACTTCTTTTAATAATATTGACGCCAATGAAATAGAATCGGTTTCTATCCTGAAAGACGCATCTGCCGCCGTGTACGGGGCCAGAGCCGGTAAAGGCGTGATTCTGGTAACGACCAAAAGAGGCGTGGAAGGTAAACCCATGATTACGTTCAATACTACCTATACGCTTCAGGGGATTACCGACATGCTCAGGCAAGCCAGTTCCGGCCAGCAGGCCGAAATGAAGCGAGAGGCGCACCTTCAGTCCGGAATGCCCGAAGCATCGGCCCCGTTTACGCAGGAACAGGTGGATCTGTACTATGCAGGCACCCATCCCGACTATCCGAATACGGATTGGATGGACGTAATAACGCGGAAATTTTCGCCGCAGCAACAACACAACTTGTCCCTCCGCGGAGGAAACGACCGGCTCAAATATTACGGCTTTTTCGGTTACCTGAATCAAGGTTCCATGATTAAGAAAAACGGAGGCGAATACAGCCGTTACAATCTCCGTTCAAACATTGACGCCCGGATTCTGGACAATCTGACCATGGAAGTCGATCTCTCGACCATTATCGAAGCCAGGCGGTTCCCCTGGCGGAATAGCGAAGGAGAAGAATCTTCTATCTGGCAGGATTATTGGACAACCGAACCATACTATCCTGCCACCTTGCCGGATCCGGCTAAGGTGCCGTATGCGAATGGTGCCGGGACGGGCGGGTTTCATATCACCAGCAACAGCGAGCTAAGCGGATACAGGAATACGGATAACCAGAATTTGAAAGGGAGCCTCGCGTTAAACTACGATTTCAAGTTTATCGACGGATTGAAAGCAAGGGCTTTTTTCAACTATGATCAGAGCTATTCTTTCTTCAAGCATTTTCAATATCTGATACAAACCTGGACGTATAATTATGCCGCAGACCTCTATACCGCTAAGGGGGGCAATGTCCCGCCTACCTTGACGCATAATGATAACCGGAGCCGTTCCCTGACGGGACAACTATCGCTGAATTACGACAAGACGTTCGGCGGCGGCCACCACGTATCCGGATTGCTGCTGTATGAAGTGATTGATAATTACGGCGACTGGATCAGCGCCAAACGCATTGAATATACGACAACGGCGATTGATTACCTTTTTGCCGGGAGTGTGGTTGATCAAGCGGCTGACGGCAGCGCATCGGAAATGGGACGCGCCAGTTATATCGGACGGTTTGGGTATGATTTCCAATCGAAATACTTAGTCGAAGCTACGTTTCGTTACGATGCCTCCGCCAAATACAGCAAAGAGACCCGTTGGGGATTTTTCCCCAGCCTCTCCTTAGGATGGAGAATCTCGGAAGAACAGTTCCTGCGCAACCTGCTCCCCTCGCTCTCCAACCTGAAACTCCGCCTGAGTGCCAGCCAGACGGGAGACGACAGCGTAGCCAGTTTCAAGTATTTGTCGGGTTATAATTTCGGAAACAAATATGTGTTCGGAGGGACTACGGAGATCGGGTTGGTCGCTACCGACATGGCCAATCCCTGGCTCTCATGGGAAAAGATGGATATCTATAATGCCGGACTGGATTTTGGATTGTGGAAACAAAAACTGTACGGAGAATTCGATGTATTTTACCGTGAACGCAAGGGGATTCCCGGAAACAGGCTCGCTACATTGCCGTCCACTGTCGGCGCCGACCTGCCGGTCGAAAACCTAAACAATTTAAACGACAGGGGTTTTGAGTTGTTGCTGGGATATGCCGATCAGGCGGGCGCTTTCAGGTGGGATCTCAGCGCCAACCTGTCATGGTCGCGCTCCAAATGGGGTTACTATGAAGAACCGGAATATGCGGATGACGACGAGCGGCGTATGAACCGGAGAAGCGGGCAATGGACGGACCGGATCTTTGGTTATGTATCCGACGGACTGTTTACTTCGCAGGAAGAGATTGACCAACTGCCCTATACGTATGATGGGATTACCGCATTGAAACCCGGGGATGTACGCTATGTGGATACCAATAACGACGGTGTAGTGAACTGGCGGGACCAGGTAGAAATAGGAAAAGGCTTTACGCCGCACTGGATGGGAGGCTTGAATATAAATCTGGCGTATAAGGATTTTGATCTTTCCGCCCTGTTCCAGGGCGCCTTTGACTTTTACATCTTGCCCAGAGTACATCCTGCCTCGGATGTGTATTACAACGAACGCTGGACTCCGGCCAACAATGACCGGGATGCGCTGATCCCCCGCCTGGGAGGCGCTTCCTCAAATAACTGGGGCTCCGACCGTAGCTTTAAACGCGCCGATTATGTGCGGTTGAAAACGTTGACGCTGGGCTATACCCTGCCGGACAAGTGGCTGAAACCCGTGCATCTGCGGAATGTGCGGCTGTACGTCGCAGGTGTAAACCTGTTTACCATTAGCGGATTGAAAAAATACCACATAGATCCCGAAGCGCCTGCCGGCGGTGGAGGGTACTATTTTCCCCAGATGTACACGGTTACTTTCGGATTAAATGTTTCATTATAAAAAAAGAACAAAATGAAAAAATTTCGATTATATATCATAAGTATTGTCTTGCTGTCATTGGTATATGGATGCGCCGACGAGGTGCTGACAAAGTATCCTTTGGATGTCATTTCCGATCAAATGGTGTGGAATGACCCTGTGCTGATTGAACAGTATTTGACACAATGTTATGCGGAAGTAGAGCCTTATTTAGACCAGGGTTACCGCTTTGATAATACCAAGATCATATTTCGAGAATTGGTTATGCTCGCCCTGGCGGATGAAGCGGGCGCCGCATGGAATGGCATTACGAAAACGCAACATATCACGGTTACGGGATCGCATGAATATGAGGCGGATGAATTTGGAGGAAGACAGGCAACTTTGATGTGGTGGGGATATCCGACGGTCAGGCGGCTCAACCAATTTGTGGAGAGTGTAGCGACAGCGCCTGTGTCCGACAGGGAACGATTGGTCGGCGAAGCCCGCTTTTTGCGCGCCTTTTGCTATTTCATGATGGTCAAACGCTATGGTGGCGTCCCGCTGATATTGAGGGAACAGTTGATAGATGATCCGGACGAGGAACTGTTCCGGAAAAGAGACAAGGAAGAAGACGTGTATCAATTTATCATCGACGAAATAGACGACTTAGTTACAAACGGGAGCCTGCCGGCTTCGGCTCCTGCCGGCAAGGCCACCCTCTATACGGCATTGGCCCTGAAAAGCCGTGCGGCCATGTATGCAGCCAGCATTGCCACCTGGGGAACCGTGCAATTAGACGGTGTGGTGGGGATTCCGGCCGGCAGGGCCGCGCACTTCTGGCAAGCCTCTTATGACGCCTCCAAAAAGATTATTTCCGATGGACGGTTCGCCCTCTACAATGCAAAACCCGATGACAAGGCGGCCAATTACAGGGAATTATTCCTGACTAAAAACAACAGCGAAGTGATTTGGGCGGAATGTTATACGGGGGTGTCCGGAAAGAACCATTCATGGGATATGTGGCAATGCCCGCCGAGCTATAATGCGTGGGCCAGCGGGCAGCTAACCCAGGTATATCTTGAAATGGTAGAATCGTATGGCAATATCGACGGCACCTCCGGCGTGATTGACCGCAATAAGATCAATACCGGCTATCTGTGGACTATGGACGAGTTGTTCGGGAAAAAAGACCCCCGTTTCAAAGCTTCCGTTTACACGAATGAAACGCCATGGCGTGGCGAGCCGCTGGATTATCACAACGGCGTGATTACCGAAGACGGAACCCTGACCACGGAACCTTACAAGGAGGTATTGGGTAGAGGGCGCTGTGGTGATCGGCAGCAGCCTTTCGGCACCTTCAAGTATCTGGACGAATCGCTTGTTCCCAGCGGCCCCCGGACTTCCTCTACCGACTGGATCGTATTCCGTTTGGGAGAGATCTACCTGAACCTGGCGGAAGCGGCTTTCGAACTGAATAAAGCGGATGAAGCCAAGGAGGCAGTTAACGAGATCCGCAAGCGGGCGGGCATGCCGGTATTTGCCTCCGTCACGCGCGAGGATATCCGGGCGGAGCGCAAGGTTGAACTGGCGTTTGAAGCAAACCGCTACTGGGATCTCCGCCGGTGGAGAACCGCGGTTACGGACCTGACCAAATCCTGGACGGGTTTGCGTTACATCCTCGACTATCAGACGAGAAAGTACAAGTTGGAACTTTTGCCTGACGTAACCGGGTTACCTTCGCCTTATTTTGAAGAAAAACATTATTATTTCCCGATAACGCTCAGCCGCATTAGCAACAATCCTAATTTGGTGGAAAATCCCGGATGGGCAAATTAATAATTAAAAAAATAATCAATTAATATGTAAAGCTATGAAAACAATAGTAAATTTAGTAAGCGTAGCAGCCCTTGCGGCTGCAATGATGATGTCATCATGTAAAAAGGACGACAACGGGAATGAAGTACCCGTCGAAAAAACCATCGCATTGAACAATCCTGCTGACGAAGCCACCCTTGATGCAAACACGGTTACTTTCCCGTATGAGTTCACTTGGACTACCATACCGGAAGTGGCCGCTTACACCATTAAGTTCGCACCAAGCGAGGCAGAATTGGCTTCTACAGCCATTGCCGAGAACGTAGGGAATGCCGGCGTTTATTCGCTGGATGAAGCCACTTGTGAGGAATGGCTGGCCGGTGCAGGCGTGGCGCAGGGTGCTTCCACCACCTTATACTGGACGGTAGTCCCTACAGTGGACGACCCCACAGTGCAAACGCAGGTACGTTCGTTTACCGCAGTAAGATTAAGGTACGAACCTTATACCAAACTGAGCACGAGCGAATATGCCTATCAGTTCAGTGATAAGGAAAGTAGTGGAGAAGCGGGATCGGATTGGAGCAATATGGTTAACTTGTTCGATGGTAATTATACAACGTTCTGGACATCTTATATGACGGCCAACTTCGCCTGGTGGATACAGGATAGAATTGCTTTTACTGTTCCCGGCCAGGTCATAGACCGGATAAAGTTTTACCGGCCGGCGGGGAATACAGACCCCATGACGGTTACGATTCAATTTGCACATGAGCCGTATGAGTCGTTGAGGTATGGTTTTGACGGTAATGAGGTAACGTTCCAGGCCGGCGAAGATGTAGTGACTATTGATGTTCCGGAAGGAACAATAAATGAAGGTCAGTATGCAGAGAACGGTGTTTTTAAACTGATCTTTCTTACAGTGAGCCGTCCGGAAAACGGACCTATGAATCTTTCGGAAATAGAATGTTACCAGAAAAAATAATCAACAAAAAACGCTTTTATTATGAATAAATTAAAATTTTTAGCCGTAATCCTTTGTATGGGATTTGTGTTTTCCTGCGATAAAGACGAAACAGCTCCATTGTTAGAGGTGGATCCAAGCCAGTTGACCTTGAATTTCGACGTGGGAGGAGGGGTGAAGGTTGTAACGGTGAAAGCCAATCAGGCATTTACCGCCACGTCTTCTAATGATAGATGGTGTACCACGGAGATTGTGCCGAACAAAACCGAGGACAACCTCAAAATTTCCGTTTCTGCGAATACGGGAGATGAAAGAACAGCGCAAATCACCGTTATATCCACCGGGCTTACCGGCATAAAAATTACGGTAAACCAGGAAGGCGTTGAACCGGAAGCAGGTACTGTGGCGGATTTGGAAGATAATGGAAGGCAGGTTCCTACCGTGGCTTGGTTCGGCATATCGCAATTCGGTTTTCTACATACGGAGGCGCGTGCGCAGGAATTAAAAGATGCGGGGATTACCCATAGCCTGAATTATAATTTCTACACCCACGATGACACACAAACGGCGCTGGATGCCGCGCATACAGCCGGTATCAAGTTGATTACCCAATACAAGACCAGCGACAATCCTTCTCCCGAAGAATTCGTCAATAAGTTTAAGAGCCATCCCGCCCTTGACGGCTATTTTCTTGCCGATGAACCCAACATGAGCGATTTTGCCGGGTTGAATACCTTGAAAAATAATATCAGGGCGCTTGACCCCGCCCATTACAGCTATGTAAATTTATGGTCGAACAACGGCAGTGCGGAACATCTGGGAACATCGTCCTATCCGACTTATGTCAGCAGTTTTATAAGCCAATATACACCGTCGTTCATCTCCTTTGACGCTTATCCGGTACGGATAGACGGGGGCCGGCGTATTATTGAACCCTCATGGTACCTGAACCTGGAACAAATTGCCGGCGCGGCAAAAACAGCCAATATCCCTTTCTGGACTATTTCCTGCAGCGCCTCTCACCTGGTGTATCCCGATCCTACTATCGACGACCTCCGGTTGCAGATATACAGCAGCTTGGCGTATGGTTCGCAGTGTATCCAATATTTTACTTACTGGTGGACCGGTCCCGAATACATTATGCCGCCGCTGGATGAAAACGGAAATAAGACCGCCGCATGGTATGCACTGCAAACCATGAACAGGGAAATCAAGCGCTTTTCGCCGGTATTTTTGGATGCAAAGATGATATCGGTAGCGCATACAGGCACTACTATTCCGACAGGTACCACCCGCCTAGCGGCATTGCCCCCGGTGATTGAATCGCTCGAAACGCCGAACGGCGGAGCGGTGGTGTCTGTAATGGAAAAAGGCGAGGATGCGTACTTAATCGTGGTGAATCGCAGCGTTCAGGCCGGAACCACCATGACCCTGAATGTAACCCTAAAGAAAGGCGTATGGCAGGTTACCAAGGAAAGCACAAAGATATACTTGGGCGCCGGCGCTAAAAGCGAAAACATATTGCCGGGCGATGTGGTCATTTATACTTGGAAAAAATAATCATCAATAACAGCACAATGATGTCGAAAAAAATTTTAATCATTTTTTGGGTTGCCGCTTTGGCGGCAACTTTTTATTCTTGCCGGAACGCCGAAGGTATGGCGGCAGGAAAAACTGGAGAACAAATCCCTATCCTGTCATGGGATGAAGACAATCCGGGCAATTTTCCGGCGGCGCGTTACCAGGAAATGCGCGAAGCAGGCATTACGCATAATTTCGTCAGGGGTATCCGCAGTATTACGGAACTTTTGACTGACCTTGACGCTGCGCAGGAAACCGGAATTAAAAAATTCGTTTGGTGCCCGGAACTCGTCACTGATACAGAGGAAACCGTGAAGCGGCTGATGCACCATCCCGCCCTTGCAGGGTATCATTTGAGCGACGAACCACATAGTAGTAAATTTCAGGAATTGGGCGCTTTGGTAAGAAAAATACAAGCGATAGACAGTACGCATGCCTGTTATATAAATATCCTGTCCAGGGATCTTCCTGCCTCTATGTGGGGTACAGGCACCTATCAAGAATATGTTCAGGCTTTTATTAAAGAAGTGCCGTTGCCTTTCCTTTCTTTCGATCAATATCCGATTCGCGTAAACGATAACGGCATACGTTGGGTAAGCGAATATTGGCATACAACCTTGGAAGTTTTTTCCGACGAAGCAAAAAAAGCAGGGAAACCATTTTGGGCTTTCGCCCTCACCGCTTCGCACTATGCCTATCCGGTGCCGACATTGAACGACCTTCGGTTACAAGTCTATACCAATCTGGCTTATGGCGCTCAAGGTATTCAATACTTCAACTGGATGGCTGTCAATACCGAATTTAAGTCTCCGCCGATTGAACACGACGGAAGTAAAACGGTTGTTTACGATATTGTAAAGGAAATGAACAGGGAAATTAAGCATTTGTCGAAAGTGTTCCTGCATGCCAGCGTGGTTTCCGTAAGGCATACGGGAGATGTCATCCCCGACAACACCCAGCGGCTGGAAAAATTGCCGGATGCCATCAAGTCATTTGCCACGGAGGGCGAGGGGGCCATTGTATCCGTATTGGAAAGAGGAAACGATTCTTTTTTAGTCATTGTCAACCGCGACATCAACGCCAACCTGACGGTGAAAATAGAAACAGCCGCCAGGGTACAAAGGATATTGAAAGACGGCTCCGCTACGGCTGCCGGATCGGGTATGCAGACGTGGGAGGTCACGCCCGGCGATGTGTTGATTTATAGTTGGAAATAATAAAAATAATAAATAGTTAGCATATGAAATTATGGTACGCTGTATTAGCGGTATGCTTTGTTGTCGGATTGACAGGATGTATTAAAAATTCGAAAGAAAAAAAACCGGTCACCGTCGGGGTCTATTATTTTGGCGGTTGGGCAGGTAAAAATGCTTACGCCGATGATCCCAACGAACCTTGGGCTAAAGATGCGCCGTCGCACCTGACACGGCGCTTAGCCAAGGAATTTGCCGGCAGGGAACCGCTGTGGGGATGGCGGGATGACACTCAAGAAACCATGGAACGCCAGATTGACCTTGCCGCCGACAACGGCGTGGATTTTTTCCTTTTCTGCTGGTACTGGCGCGACGGCAAAAGAGCAATCAATAAGGGCGCCATAGAAAGCGCTTCTCTGCATACCGGCATGAATTCGTACATGAAAGCCAAGAATAAAGAGAAAATCAAATACTGTTTGCTGGTTGCCAATCATGACGGCTCAATATCGGGAGATAAAAACTGGGAGGATGCGGTAACATATTGGGCGAAATATTTTAGAGATCCCCAGTATATCACCGTTGATAATAAACCTTTGCTTGTTCTTTTTGATGTGGATTCCATAACGGATAACCAATTTGCCATTATGCAGGAAACAGCCCGAAAGGAAGGTTTCAAAAACGGGTTGTCCATTGCCGGCTGTTACGAAAAAGCAAAGAAACGGGCAGGATGTGCCTACAGCACAAATTACAACGGCGCTATCGGATATGAAAAAGGCTCTGAAGCGCATCCTTATCAGGAATTGATTGACGATACAGAACAGCAATGGACAGGAACCGAGGAACAGCCTCATATCCCTCTGGTGAATACCGGAGTCGATTACCGTCCATGGGAAGGACGCCCTCCTGAAGGTACCGGGGGATGTTTACCAAGTTGGTATTTTCCCGACAATACGCCGGATTTGTTTAAAAACTTTTTGACGGATGCCGTCCGGTGGATGGACAACAATCCGACCAAAACGACTAAGGAACGGATTGTCGTGATCTATGCATGGAACGAACTTGGCGAGGGTGGATATTTGGTACCGACCAAAGGCGACCCGGAAGCATCCAAACTGAAAAAAATAAAAGAATTATAAAACAATGCGAATATTTTTATGCACGGTTTATGTGCTGTTCGGTGCAGTTTCGCTGTGCTGTGCGCAACATCAAACAGAGATCACCAAAGAGCAGCTGGACCCGATAAACCGCACGCTGCCGTCCGTCCCTTATGTTGAATTTGGCAACAACAGGCGCGGGGAAGCGTTTCATATTCTCGTTGTCGGCAACAGCCTGTCATTTCATTCCAAAGCGGAAAACATCGGATGGCTTTACGAGAACGGTATGGCCGCCTCTGCAAGTGACAGGGACTATGTGCACCAATTGCTGAAAATGACCGACAGCATCATGCCGGATAGACAGATTACCGTAGGCATTATTTTCGGTGTTGGATTCGAAAGAAATTTCGCCACATTTGATCCGGCGCAGTATGAACACTTGCTGGCGTGGCGCCCGGACGTGGTTCTCTTTCAGCTGGGCGAAAACGTAAGTTTCGACGAAATGAATACCCCTGCGCTTTTCGAGCAAAAATACAAGGAATTAGTCAGGTATTTCAAGAAAAACGGAAATCCGGCAACCATCTGCGCCACCACTTTTTGGATGGAACCGGTACGGCATGAGGTAATCACACAGGTGGCGTTATCCACCCGGAGTTTTCTTGCCGAATTGTCGCATCTGGTGCCTTTGGATAAGGAAAACCTTGCGAAAGAAGAGGAAAATTACCGGGGCGATAAAAGCACATGGAGCGTGGACGGCATAAGCATGCATCCCGGCGACAAAGGCATGTGCCATATTGCACGCGAGATATTCGTCATAATCAATGCCGTTTTCGCCAGTAAAAAATAATTTTAACTTTTAAAACTAAATTTATCATGACAAGTCATTATTACAGACATTTTTTAACAGTAATCATTTTAGGATGGGGTGTTTTTTACAACGTGGGCGCCCAACCGAAGGAAAAAATCCTGGCCGTGGTGTCCGATGTCCTGTCGAAAGGCGATCTGTCAACCGTCAAGGTTGGCGGTTATCTGGGCGAACGGATAGACGACTGTATCGAACATCGTGTGAAAGCGCAGGATGTGCATCATTTGCTGGAACCCTTCTACGACAAGACCGAAACACACCGCTGGCAAAGCGAGTTCTGGGGGAAATGGATGCAGGGCGCCGTGTTGGCCTACCGTTACACCCATGATCCTGTCCTGCTCGATTCCATAAAAAGCGGCGTGAAAGGGCTGCTCGGCTCGCAATTACCCAACGGTTACATCGGCAATTATTCCGAAGCCGCGCAGTTGCAGCAGTGGGACATCTGGGGACGGAAATATTCCATGCTCGGCCTGTTGAGTTATTATGACCTGACAGGCGACAGGAAAGCGCTGGAAGCCTGCCGCCGCTTAGCCGATCACCTGCTGGCGCAGGTGGGTCCCGGCAAAACGGATATTGTCGCTACGGGCAATTTCCGGGGCATGCCCAGCAGCAGCATACTGGAGCCGATGGTACTGCTTTACCGCCGTACCGCCGACAAACGTTATCTGGACTTTGCGGAATATATCGTAGCCCAGTGGGAAACGGAGCAAGGTCCCCGCCTCCTCAGCAAGGCGGAAGCCGGTATTCCTGTGGCGGAACGTTTTCCGCATCCCGCCTTTCAGGAAGGCGATGGTTCTCCTGCGGAAAAGTGGGTGCTTAGCGGGCAGAAAGGCTACGAAATGATGTCGTGCTACGAGGGTTTGCTGGAACTGTACAAAATCGTCAAGAACCCGGAATATCTTTCGGCCGTAGAGAAAACAGTCCGCAACATCATTGAAACGGAGATCAACGTCGCCGGATCGGGTACCGCCGACGAGTGCTGGTACCACGGCATAAGGAACCAGGCGCGCCCCACATACCATACCATGGAAACCTGCGTGACCATGACATGGATGAAACTGTGCCAAAACCTGCTCGCGCTGACCGGCAATCCGCTCTATGCCGACCAAATAGAAACCACGGCATACAATGCCCTGCTTGCCTCATTGAAAAATGATGCCTCGCAGATCGCCATGTACAGCCCCTTGATAGGGCAGCACTATGTCGGACAGGGACAATGCGGGATGCACATTAATTGTTGTAGCGCCAACGGGCCAAGGGCTTTTGCCCTCTTGCCGCAGTTTGCCGTGATGCAGGGTGACCGGGAAATCGTGGTCAACCTGTACACCGATTTTTCTGCCGAAATAGCGCTGGACAAGACAAGAAAAGTCAATATCAAACAGCAAACGGCTTACCCGCTGGAAGGGGGTATCAAGATACGGATTGATTCGGACAAGCCCGAAGCTTTTACGGTTGCTTTGCGCATCCCCGCATGGAGCAAAGGCAATTCCATATCCGTAAATGGTGAAATCCTCGACGGAGTAACTGCCGGCACCTACTTTAAAATCAACCGCACATGGAAGAAAGGCGATGTCATTCAGTTGCAGTTGGATGTACGCGCCCGCCTTGTCAGGGAAAACGGTTATGCGTCATTGGTGAAAGGGCCTGTTGTGTTGGCACGGGACAACCGTTTTGCCGATGGCTTGGTGGATGAAGAGGCGCAGATTGTGGAAAAGGACGGTTATGTGGAATTAATCCCTGTGGCCGACAAACCGGCAGGCATGTGGATGGCTTTCACTGCGCCGTTAATTGTTGGCGTTAACCCTGCCGACAACCAACCTGAACAAATAAAATTCTGCGATTTTGCTTCGGCAGGAAATACGTGGGAACAGGATTCCCGCCACAGGGTATGGATTCCCGAAACCCTCAATGTGGTGTTTAATACGAATTTTTAAATAGTGCCTGTCGAAATAAACAGGATATAACAATGGAAAAACGGAATATAAAAATAAAAAAGTGATAAATATGAAAAAATGTAAAATCTCTGTTGTGTTCATTGCTATTTGTTTTTTGGGCATAACACCACTCTGTGCGGCGGAGTATGTTGTCGAGCCCTATGCCTCGGCGGTAAAACCGGAGGAAATGACGCTGATAAACCGCTGGCTCGGTTTTCTGACCAAAAACGGCGCCGAAGCGGACGCCGCACGTTACGCTCCGGCCATACCGTTCAGTTTTGTCTGCGGCGAACGCTTCAGCACGGAATGGATCAAACCCGGCAATGCCGAAATTGAAAGCGGCCGCTGGGTAAACAACACGAGAATCCATACGCTTCGCTGGAAGGACGGAGAAACAAAATTATCGTGTGAAATGCAATTAACGGAATACCGTGACTTTCCTGCGATGAGTTGGACGGTTTTCCTGAAAAACGAAGGCAGTACCGATACGGCTCCGGTTCACGACTTCAAGGCGCTCGATACATACTGGAAACGTGCAGACGAATCCATGCCGGTGTTGTACCGTTCACAGGGCTCGGACGGTCGGACGGACGACTTTGTATACACCGGTGAAGAAATGCGGAAATCCATGTGGGAAAATTCCCGGACCGTTCGCATGGATTCCAAAACCAATTCGGATTTCCGGCGCGCTTTGAATTATACGCTGTTAGATTCCGATACCCGTCCGTCGGCTACCTGGTTGCCGTTTTTCAATCTTCAAACGGGCGCCGACGGTTTGATCGTCGGTATTGGCTGGAACGGTTTATGGTTTGCGGAAATCGGTCACAACGGTAACGGCACCTGTCCACTTTCCGCCGGCATGGAGCACCTGAACACAAAACTGCTGCCCGGCGAGTCCATTCGTTCGCCATTGATGCTGGTGGTTTACTGGTCGGGCGAATCCATGCACGGTCAAAATATGTTTCGCCAATTAATTTTGACTCATTTTCATCCGCAAAAAGACGGCAAACCGCTTCAAATGCCAATTTGTTGCAGCACATGGGGCGGCTGGCCCAATCAGACCCACATGGAATTTATTCAAACGATTGCCGAAAAGAAACTGCCGTACGATTATTACTGGATTGACGCCGGCTGGTACGGAAAAAGTGAAATGGACTGTCCGAATGTTTTCAATGGCGACTGGCAAACGGTCGGCGACTGGATGGTGAACAAACACCGGCATCCCGAAATGCTTAAACCCATCAGTGATGCGATTCATAAGGCAAACATGAAATTCCTCCTTTGGTTTGAACCCATTCGAACAACGCACGGAACCGATACCGCAACCGCGCATCCCGACTGGTTTATTGACCCGCAGATAGACACACACATGGGAAGCGGTGATCTGTTACTTGATCTGGGTAAACCGGAAGCGAAAAAATACATTACCGAAACGGTTTCGGGATTGATTACAGAAAACGGGATTGACTGTTACCGTGAGGATTTTAACTTTGACCCGTTCCCTTACTGGACACACCGGGAAGCTCCGGATCGTGCCGGAATGAGGGAAATGCGTTTTGTGGAAGGAGTGTATGCCTATTGGGATGAATTGCTTCGACGTCATCCGGGTCTGGCGATCGACAACTGTGCCAGTGGCGGGCGCCGTATTGAGCTGGAAGCCATGAAACGAAGCATGCCGCTTTGGCGAACCGATTATAACTGCTTTCCGCATCTGCTGACCGAAGCGACGCAGGCTCATACATTCGGGATGGCGCACTGGCTTCCGGCAAATTCAACCAGTCCGTTTGTGGGACAGCCGGACACGTATCAATTCCGTTCGGCGCTCTCGTCCGGTGTGGTGGCGAGCCTTGACGATCTCGGCGTTCGTCCCATAGCCGAAAGAACCGATGAAGAATGGGACTGGTGGCGGATCCGCATCGAAGAAGCGCAGCGGGCAAAACCATTTTTCTACGGCGATTTCTATCCGTTGACCAACGGCAATTACTCCTTAGAAAGCTGGCTGGCGTACCATTTTTATCTTCCCGGGCAGAAATCGGGATTGATTGTGGCATTCAGGCGTCCGAAATCGGATGTGGTGTCGATGACCTTCGATTTGACCACCATCAAACCGGAAGCGAAATACGAATTTGAAGACGCGGACACTGGTGAAAAAGTAACGCTTTCCGGCGCGGAAATCCGTAAAAATGGCTATACATTGAAAACAAACTTTCCCCGCGAAAGCCGGCTTATTTATTATCGTCAAATAAAATAAAACGAAATTTTAATAAATAAGGCAATGAAAAGCCCATCATTTTAATCGCTACTTGTCTGTTTTGTAACAGTTTTTGTGGTGACAAGGTGCCGCCAGAGGAACAGTCGTCACCTGCCGCAGGGAGTAGAGCGCCATCCTGCCCGAAGCGCTGGACATGAGCAAATATACCAGCCCTGACGAACATTCATCCCACGCAGATGAACTACGGTTTCAAAATGAACATCACCACGCCCCGCAACTGCGGGCAGTTTGTGTTTTGGGAGGAATAACACAAATGTGCTAATAAAAAACCAATTCTTAACGCTGCAGTTCTTAACTCATTACAGGTATTTCCGGTCCACGCTCTTCATGACCTGTTTCAAATACTCCTCACTGTTGCGTGGGCAAATCAGCAACACGTCATCTGTATCCACCACCAAATAGTCCTTTAACCCTTCGATAACAGCAAGTTTGCGCTTGTCCGACACGGTGATTATACTGCTTGACACCTCGTGCAGAGAGACTTGCGAGGCGTCTATAAGGTTTTCGTGCACATCTTTCTCCC
>JAISFI010000394.1 GCA_031263685.1 Dysgonamonadaceae bacterium
AGACTATATCCCTTGAGCGCAGATATATACATTGCATCGGGGAGATTTAGGGAAGGGCGTTATGCCTTATTGAACCATGAGGGAAAGATTGTCTCACATTTTGGAACTTATCCGAATTATAAGGCAGGAGAAGACCGTATTCCAAACTTTCCAAAGTTTATGTTTCATCAATCAATGTTTACGTACAATTTCAAAAGTGAACGGTTAGCCAGTACCACTGCGCATGTTTTGGAGTTCATCAATTTTTCGGAAAGTTGCCCCAAAATAGAAAAACAAATATTACTTTCCAACTATGATTATACATACGATTCAACCGATGAATGGGCTTTTGCACAAGCTGCGGATAATACTCAAATCGGCGTAACATATGTTTGTTCAACTGAAAATTACATATATTTGGTATATAATCCCAATGTTGAGAACGATCCGGATAAAAGGGCAGGAAACAATCAGATATGGATATTTGACTGGGATGGCAATCCGATAAAAAAAATACAACCTGACGTACATATCAGAAACATGTTTATGGAAGATGACGATAAAACCGTTTATTGTACAGTTGATGCTCCGGATCCTACAATAGCGTTCTTTGAAATAAACAAATGAACAGAATATTGTTTGTTCCTGTATTTCTTTTGCTGATTTCATGTCAAATGTTCAGAAAGAAAAATACAGAAAAGATTGTTAGAGAATGGCAGAGGAAAGAAATTTTAATTCCGCCCAAAGTGGAATATAAGATTTTGGGACGTGATACATTGTGTTCTGATTTGTGGTATAAACAACACAAAATTTTTACATATGTCGACTCTATTGGTTGTACAAGCTGCCAATTAGGTTTGCCTGAATGGAAAATGCTTATTGATTCATGTAGCCAACAGCAAATGGATGTTGGTTTTATATTTGTAATTCACTCGTCCAACTTTAGACAGTTCAGCCTCGAAGTCCAATTCAATGGTTTTGATTATCCGTTAATCTACGATTATCACAATAGTTTTGACAGGTTAAATCATTTCCCGCCGACTCCTTATCGTACTTTTTTGCTGGATAAAAACAACAAGGTCTTACTAGTCGGTTCTCCCGTAAACAATCAAAAAATGTGGGAGTTGTATAAAAACATTATTACGCAATCAAAGTAATCTCAATACTGGTACGAACCTGTCCATAATAAGGTGGTCAATGATCCGATCTATCCTGAAAAATATCCTTAAATTCATCCTGTACGTATTTCTTTCGCTCCTGCTGGCATTGTGTATTCGCTTGTTTCTGTGTAATTTCTACAGGATTCCGTCCGATTCGATGTCGCCGGGGATTATTGCAGGAGATTTCATTATGGCTGAAAAATGGACTTATGGCGGTCGTATCCTTACCCGCTTGAAATTTGGCTGTTACGAAGATCCGTCCATGATCCGCGTACCGGGTTTCGGGTACGTGCGGCACAACGACGTGGTGTTGTTTAATTTCCCTTACAGGGACTACCATGCGCCGTGGGATACTGTCCGCATGGACTTCAACATGTGCTTCGTGAAGCGCTGCATCGGGCTTCCGGGCGACAGCCTGTCGGCAATTGGCGGCTACTACCATGTTGCAGGTCTTGCCGACACTTTGGGTTATATACCCGAACAGAAGCGAATGATGCGCTATCACCGCATTGCACTCGACAAGGATGCGCTATACCTGTCCGCTTTCGACAGTACACTTCGGTGGAGCGCCGTCAACTTCGGGCCACTGTACATACCTGCTGCCGGCGCAACCATCGCGCTCACACCGTGCAATGTAAATATGTATCGCAAGCAGATTGTGTACGAGACCCGCGCAGCCGTCCGTGTGATTGATTCTGTAGTATATATCAACGATACCGTCGCGCACAGTTACACTTTTCGCAACAACTGGTACTTCATGGCAGGCGATAATGTAATGAATTCGCAGGATTCGCGCCACATCGGGCTGATACCCGAAGCTTACGTTGTGGGCAGAGCATTAGTGATACTGTCGTCTAAGGACATGTACACGGGAAAACGACGATGGAACAGGATGTTGAAGCGAATAAAATAACTCATTGTATTCACTGACAGGGTGTTTCTCGCGCTACCCTGACAGTGGTCGATAGACCCTGTCAGAGGTGGTAGAGGTAAGCTTACGTAAATGACCTGTCAGGGTCGAAAAATAATAAAACTCCTGGCGGTAACCCGCAGGGATTTGCCGCTTGCTGTGAACCGTCCGGTTGGTTGTAAAAAGAACCGGAGACATAAGAAGAAAAGCCGGGTTTTATCCGGAAGCCATGGACAGGATGTGACTGACCGTGGCGAAACCATGAAAAAGAGACAGTAATAATAAAATTACAAATGAAAAGAATAGATTTTTTAAAAGTAGTATTGGCAGCCGCCGTTATATTTTCTGCGGTTAGCATCATCGTAAGTTCAATGAGCGACCGCAGAGTTTCAAACATTGAATATTATCCGGAATATACGCTGATCAGATGGGAGAGTACAACGGACGTCAATAGTTATGTCGAACTTGAATGTGATGGCGTCGATGGAAAAACCGAAACGCTCAAGGTTTTACCCAGCGAAACGGAGATTTACCTGTGGGAGGCAGTCCAGGGCTTTGCCCATTTGAGGTATCGCTCGGTCTATGCGATTGCCGGAAATACCATATGTAGCGATTGGCTTCGCTATTCTCCGCGTTATATGATTTATCCTATTGGAGATGCATCACCTTACGGATGGGTCGACCACAATTCCGTCGGCGTTCCCGCTCCGGCAAACAATCCCAACGTTTATGATTTTGAAATGAATCTTGGGCGGGGCAACATTCGTTTTCTGACGGCGCCAAATTTCTCATCTATCCAGTTGTGGCCCGACGGCTGGTCACTGAGTTTACCGGGAGAAGGATACTTCCAGTTTAACCCGAATGTCTCCTTGAACTGGATGGTCACAAAAGCAGGATTGTATCATATCCATTTGGATTTGAATGAGCTGACTTATAAGATAGAGTTGAAATAATGAAAAACAGTCCGCGAATCGCGCGAACGAAAATGAATCATTCGTGGTAATTCCTGCCGTTGTACAGGAGCGGCTGCAAGCCGACAAGTCCGGTAGATGCGATGATTTATACCTGGGAGAAATGAAAATGAAGAGTTTAAAAAGAATGAGATTTCAAGGAAACACTGAAAGTATATGGAAAATAAGCCTGCGAATGTTTTTATTATTATTTATCATTTGCGTGTTTTCCTGTTCAAAACCCTGTTCAAATGCATTGGAAGCTGTTCTTGAGCAGGCCGGGAAGAATCGGAAGGAATTGGAAAAAGTATTGAACTGTTATAGCCACAACCCTGCCGACAGCCTGAAACTGCGCGCTGCCGAGTTCCTCATTGCGAACATGCCGGGCAAATATTCGAAATATTACGATGCGCCGTGGAACGACGTGGCTACGGTGCATCTCCGCTGGACAAGCTCGTCGAACAAACAGCGGGTGTTGGACGCCTACGGTTTGGGCGAGCCGGTCATACGGGAAGATGTAAAGCATATCACCGCCAACTACCTGATCAATAATATTGAACTGGCGTTCAAGGTATGGCGGGAACGCCCGTGGGGAAAACATATCCCCTTTGACGCTTTCTGTGAGGAAATCCTGCCTTACCGGGTGGGTGTCGAGCCATTGGAGAACTGGAGGGAAAAGGCTCTTGCCAGCTTTGCAGACCTGGATACGATCTTGAATAAGCCTGAAACTACATCGGTGGAAGCATGCCGCATCGTCAACCGTTTACTTCCAAGATTCAAGTTAGACAGGGACTTTCCGCCGATGAATTTTTCACAGTTGATGACTTCGGCGAAGGGGCCATGCGATCACATGGCAACGTTAGCCGTTTTCAGTATGAGGGCGTTGGGCATACCTGTTACATTTGAACTTACGCCACATTGGATCAATATGCCGAGCGGACATGCCTGGAATACTGTGCGTAACAGTGAAGGGAAGCATATTTCTTTTATGGGAACGGATACGAATCCGAATGAACCTCATCAGGGCCTCCTGTTCAGTACCTGTCTGAAAGGAAAGGTTTACCGGAAAACATTTGCCATGCAACAAAATATCCAAACGGAAGACATAAATATCCCGCTGTTATTGAAGGGGAATAAAAACATAAAAGATGTATCCGCGGAATATCCCAGATGTAGAGACACGGTTACTGTTTGTCTCAAATATCCCCCCGTGACGCCAACAGGGTATGTGTATCTTGCATTTGAGCAAAACAGTCAGTTATATCCCATCGCATGGGCAAAGGACAACGGACAGGCATGCTGTTTTCCGTCTATAGGGCGAAACATCATTTATTTCCCGGTATATTATGCCAACAACCGGCAAACGCCGGCAGGAGATCCTTTTTTGGTGGATAATGGAGGGACTGTGATCATTCTTTCCCCGGATCATCCGGATACGCTGTTGAATCTTGATAAAACTGATCCGGATTATGATATATCCGAAGGAGACAGTTATGAGCTGTTTTATTGGACAAAAGACGGATGGACGTCACGGGGTAAACAAACAGCGACAAATAGCGGCTCATTGCAATATCGTGCGCCGTTGCAGGCATTGCTGTATTTAGAAAATCTTACGCTCCGAAAGAAAGGTAAAATATTCTTTGTTACACCCGATCATAAGATTCATTGGTATAGATATTCTTCCATTTAAGATTCGACTAATAACTCAGTTCATATAAAGAAAGCTATGACAGTGATAAATAGAGAGGTAACAATTAGAGTTATTATAAACAAATTAACCATTGGAGTTCTGTTTACTATTCTATGTGGCATCGCTTTGTTCGTTACTTCCCATCATTTTGTAAATCAGGAGGTGACCCCCAAATGGTTTGGCCTGATCACAGGCGTCGGTATAGCAGGTATCCTGTCGGGGATATTTCATCGTAACCTGTATGTTTTTCCGAAATCAGTGTGGATATTGATGTTTTCATGCGGTTTCCTGATTGTTTTCAGAGATTGTCTCGTCTCCGGCTTCGATTACCGGTTGACGGTGCAGGCCCGTTTGCCTGTTGCTGTTGTTTTTCCTGTTGCAGCAGATGACGGTGATTTTTCCCGTCAAATATTTCCTGGGGATCACGGTGATCTTAACGGCGATCCTGACAGGGGCGATACGGAAAAGACAGTCTTTGAGGTTGCTTACAAGATGCTTGTGCCGATACTCACAAGGTGCTTGTGACGGCCCCGGATTAGATTTACCACCGCTGTCAGGCTCTATAACGTTTCTTGCTAAAACCTGCGCGACTTTTGTACGCAACTCAACCTGTGCGACTTTTTCATCAAAGTTGCGCAGGTTTTTTA
>JAISFI010000411.1 GCA_031263685.1 Dysgonamonadaceae bacterium
AATTAGGAGCCAGGGGACTGAGATCCATCACAGAAGATATTATGATCGATGCAATGTTCGACATGCCCTCTTCCGATGAAAAGTCGCTGTGTATCACACTGGAATATGCTCGAGAGAAAATAGAAAAGACCGAAAAGAAGCAGTTGAATATAGCTTGATAAATTTTTTTTGAAATTTTCTGTAAAATTGCGCGGTTATTTCATTTCTTCTCTTTAACTTTGTTTTGATGAAACAACCTTTATTATATCTATGATCAAAAAAGATATACTTGCAGAAGAGCTTAAGAGGAACTTCGGATTCGATACCTTTAAAGGCAATCAGGAAGCTGTTATACGAAATGTATTGGACGGAAAAGACACATTCGTACTTATGCCTACCGGAGGAGGAAAGTCTTTATGTTACCAGTTACCATCCCTGATGGTGGAGGGTACGGCCATTGTTATTTCTCCGTTAATTGCCCTGATGAAAAATCAAGTGGATGCCATGCGCAACTTCAGCGAAGAAAACGGCATTGCCCATTTTATCAACTCCTCGCTAAACAAATCGGCCATCGAACAAGTCAAAGAAGATATTACATCCGGTATAACAAAATTGCTGTATGTCGCTCCGGAATCGCTGACCAAAGAAGAAAACGTAGAATTTTTACGCCACGCAAAAGTTTCTTTTTACGCCATCGACGAAGCTCACTGTATCTCCGAATGGGGTCATGATTTTCGTCCGGAATACAGACGCATCAGGCCTATCATCAATGAAATAGGCAAAAAACCTATCGTCGCGCTGACGGCAACGGCAACTCCCAAGGTGCAACACGATATACAAAAAAACCTGGGGATGATGAATGCAGCCGTATTCAAATCATCTTTCAACCGCCCCAACCTGTATTACGAAGTAAGACCCAAAACGAATGATATTGACCGAAATATCATCAAATACATCAAGACACAACCCGGAAAATCCGGCATAATATACTGTCTTTCAAGAAAAAGAGTAGAAGATTTCGCAGAAATACTAAGAACAAACGGTATCAATGCACTGGCATACCATGCAGGAATGGATTCGCAAACCCGCTCCAATAACCAGGATGCATTTCTGATGGAAAAAGCCGATGTAATCGTTGCAACCATAGCCTTTGGCATGGGTATCGACAAGCCTGACGTCCGTTATGTAATTCATTACGACATACCCAAAAGTCTGGAAGGCTATTATCAGGAAACCGGAAGAGCCGGAAGAGATGGCGGAGAAGGCAAATGTATTGTTTTCTATGCCAATAAAGATTTACAGAAATTAGAAAAATTCATGCAGGGAAAACCGATTTCCGAACAGGAAATAGGTAAACAGTTGCTGGAAGAAACCAAAGTTTACGCAGAATCTGCTATTTGTCGAAGAAAAATGTTATTACATTATTTTGGAGAAGAATATACGGAAGAGAATTGTGGTAATTGTGATAATTGTTTAAATCCTAAAAACCAAGTGGAAGCTAAAAATCTATTAGTGACAGTACTCGAAGCTATAGTTACTTTAAAAGAAAAGTTCAAAGCAGAATACATTGTTAATGTACTGTTAGGCAAAGAAAATTCCGAAATCGAATCTTATGAACATCAGGAATTGGAAATATTCGGATGTGGATCCGATGAAGATGAAAAAGTATGGCATGCTGTCATCAGGCAAGCGATGATAGCCGGTTACATTTCCAAAGACATCGAAAATTATGGCTTGTTGAAAATAACACCTGCCGGTAAAAAATTCATGACGAAACCTGTATCTTTCAAGATTGTGAAAGACAGCGATTTCGATGAAGATGAAGACACTCCGGAAGCGCCTGTGCGAGGAGGAGCGACATCGGCCGTTGATCCGGTACTGTACTCTATCATGAAAGACTTGAGAAAGAAACTGTCCAAGAAACTGGATGTGCCTCCTTATGTGATTTTTCAAGATCCTTCGTTGGAGGCTATGGCAACAACCTATCCCATTACATTGGAAGAATTGCAGAACATTCCCGGTGTCGGTGCAGGAAAAGCCAAACGTTACGGAGAAGAATTTGTTGCAATCATCAAAAGGCATGTCGTTGAAAATGAAATCGAACGTCCGGAAGATTTGAGGATTCGTACCGTGGCCAACAAGTCCAAAATGAAAGTATATATCGTCCAAAGTATCGACCGTAAAGTGGCTCTTGATGATATAGCACTGACGAAAGGGCTGGAATTTAGCGAATTACTGGACGAAATAGAAGCAATCGTCTATTCCGGAACGAAGATCAGCATCGACTACTTTTTAGAAGAAGTGATTGACGAAGAGCATGTGGAAGATATCTACCTCTATTTCAAAGAATCGGAAACCGACAATCTGGAGGACGCTATCAATGAATTGGGAAATGATTACAGCGAAGAGGAAATTCGTTTGGTAAGAATCAAATTTTTGTCGGAAATGGCGAATTAATCGCTCATACGTTTATGACAAATATGGTTCTTGTCTTCGTTTTTTTTAATGCTCAACTTTTTTCCCGTTGTCTAAATTAAAAAAATTGTCTAAACCAAAAAAAAGAAGTACATTTGCACGCAATAAATTTTTAATGCTTTATTTATGTCATTTATTGCAGATAGATTAGTAACAGACGGTTTAACGTTCGATGATGTATTGTTAGTACCGGCGTATTCGGAAATCCTCCCTCGAAATGTAGAGCTTTCTTCTCGGTTTTCCAGAAATATCAAGTTGAATATACCCATGGTATCGGCGGCAATGGATACGGTCACTGAATACAAGTTGGCCATTGCCATCGCCCGTGAAGGCGGAATCGGTGTGATACATAAAAACATGTCCATCGAGGAACAGTCCAAACAGGTCAAAGCCGTCAAACGGGCGGAAAACGGCATGATTTCCAATCCAGTAAGTATCCAGCGAGGGAAAAAAGTTTCGGACGCCCTTGCTTTAATGGCCGAGTACAAAATCGGCGGCATCCCTGTAATAGACAATGAACATCATCTGGTTGGAATTGTGACGAACCGGGATTTGCGTTTCCAACGGGATATGAATAAGTTGATTGATGATGTAATGACCAAAGATCAATTGATAACTACCAATCAATCTATCAATATGGAAACTGCCACCGACATACTTCAACAATATAAGATTGAAAAACTGCCGGTTATCGACAATAATAATAAACTCATCGGACTTATTACCTACAAAGACATTACGAAAGCAAAAGACAAGCCCTTTGCCTGTAAAGACTCGCAAGGCCGCCTGCGTGTTGCCGCCGGAGTTGGCGTAACGTCCGATACTTTCGAACGTATCAACGCATTGGTAGAAGCCGGAGCAGATGCTATTGTCATCGACACGGCACATGGACATTCCAAAGGCGTTATCGACATGCTGAAAGCTGCCAAGAAACAATTTTCCGGCGTAGACATTGTTGTTGGAAACATAGCTACGGCAGAGGCTGCCTGTATGCTGGCAGATGCAGGTGCAGACGCCGTAAAAGTAGGAATCGGACCCGGATCAATCTGTACGACCCGCGTGATAGCAGGCGTCGGCGTCCCTCAACTATCGGCTATTTATGAAGTATCTAAAGCGCTGCAAGGAAGTGATGTTCCTGTTATTGCAGACGGCGGACTTCGTTATTCGGGAGATATTGTCAAAGCCCTGGCGGCCGGAAGTTCGTCGGTTATGATGGGATCTTTGCTGGCCGGCGTGGAAGAATCTCCGGGAGAAACTATCATCTACAACGGACGAAAGTTCAAATCCTATCGTGGAATGGGTTCGCTGGAAGCCATGCAGAAAGGCTCTAAAGACCGCTATTTCCAGGATGCGGAAGATGATGTTAAGAAACTCGTTCCGGAAGGTATTGCAGCCCGCGTACCATTCAAAGGAACGTTGTTTGAAGTCATTTACCAGATGGTAGGCGGACTGAGAGCAGGTATGGGATACTGTGGAGCAGCCAATATAAACGTGCTGCATCAAGCTAAATTTATCCGCATCACCAATGCCGGAATCGCAGAAAGTCATCCCCATGATGTTGCGATCACTCGGGAAGCGCCTAATTATTCGCGAGGGGAATAAATCGTAAAAAATTTGGACAATATACAATTTATTTAGAGAAAGTTCGTTTAAAAGCTCGAACAATTGTGTTCCTTCGAGTTTGATTCGTTGTGACATAAAGTTGTAACAGCAAATTATTTTCATGATTCGTAATTCATAATAATTATTTAGAAAAATTTCTATGAGAAAGCATCTTATTATTCTCGCGGTTGGATTTATATCCATGTCCATTTATGCGCAGGGAGACGATCCTGTAGTAATGAAAGTTAATGGAAAAGACGTTAAAAAATCAGAATTTGAATACCTGTACAAAAAAAATAATACAGGTATTGCCTTGGACGAGTATGTAGAATTATTCAAAAACTTCAAACTGAAAGTAGCTGCGGCCGAAACTCAGGGGATCGACACTACCACTGCATTTATCAAAGAATTAAAAGACAACCGGGATCAGTTGGCCAAACAATATCAAAAAGATTTGGAAGTAGATGAATCCATGCTTGCCGGTGAATACGAACGCCTGAATGAAGATATAGAGATAAGCCATGTATCCATCCCCATCAAAATAGAAAAAAAGGTGGATGCCGAAGGAAACGAGATCAAAATTCTTGCCGCTCAACTGCTGCCGGCAGATACTCTCGCAGCCTACAAACGTGCATTACAAATCCGCAAACGGCTGTTGAAAGGAGAAAATATTGAAAAAATCGCAGCCGAACTGGAAAAAACATACACTGCTACCAATAATCCTCCGGTATATTTGGGCTGGATTCCGGCAATGGGCATCCTCTCCGATATTGAAGATGTCATATATGCCACAAAAAAAGGATCTGTCAGTCAGCCTTTCCGGTTTAACAACGTGTACTTGATGTTCAAGGTATTGGATAAACGTCCGTCTGCCGGAGAAGTCAAAGCTTCGCACATCATGGTAGGTTGCTTGAAGGATGCCGATTCCACCACCGTAGAAACTGCACAGCAAAAAGCCGACGAGATATATCGGAAAGTTACATCCGGAGAAGATTTTGCTACATTGGCCAAAGAACTCTCCGACGATAAAGGATCCGGACAACAAGGCGGAATGTTAGGCTGGTTTGGAAAAGGACGCATGGTCAAAGAATTTGAAGACGTCGCATTCGCGTTGAAAGAAAATGGTGAGATCAGCCAGCCCGTACGCAGCCAGTACGGTTTCCACATCATCAAACTGGAAGACAAACGTGGCATAGAGCCATTGGAGCAAAAAAGAAATCAGATAATCAATTTTCTGGGAAGAAGTTCAAAATATCACCTGCTCTACAAACCGGGAGTGGATGCCTTGAAAGCAAAAGCAAGTTTTACCGTCAATGAAAACGCATTGAACGAATTGTATAAACTGGCCAATACTTACCAGCTTTCCGACTCCACATTCCAGGCAAAAGCGAATATTGAAGAAGTTCTTTTTACCGTTTGGGGAACGGCATATAACGTAGGCGGTTTCCTCTCCTATGCAGAAAGAAACGCAGCATCCGCCCTCTCCACCGATGTGCTGAGCGATCGATACAACGATTATGTAATAGATATATTGAAGAAAGAAGAAAACAAAAATCTGGAAGCGCAATATCCCGAATTTAAAAATCTGATGCAAGAATACCGCGATGGTTTCCTCTCTTTTGAAATCACGCAAAATGAAGTCTGGGAAAAAGCGCCCAGAGACACTACCGGCTTAACGGATTTTTTCCTTGCCAATAAAGACAAATATAAATGGGATGAGCCTCGCTATAAAGGATATGTAATCTTGTGCAAAGACAAGAAAACAAAGAAAGAAGCAGAGAAAATCCTTAAAAAGTCCGATCCGGATACTGCTATCAAATTGATAACGGAAAAATTTAATGCCGACTCTGTCAAATATGTAAAAGTTGAGAAAAAACTCTTTCAACGAGGTAACAATCCGTACATAGACGAAGTCATTTTCAAAACAGGAAAGGCAGAAGTTGACAACGATTATCCGGTATTATTGCTCACCGGTAAACTCTTGTCAAATGGGCCGGAATCTTACACGGATGTAGGAGGACTGGTCATTTCCGACTATCAAAACTATTTGGAAGAGCGATGGATTCAGAAACTCAGGGCGGAATATCCGATAGAAATATTTCCGGAAGTGCTGAAAACAATCAACTGAATACCAATTTCCATCAAGAGATGAAGAACGAGAGATGAAGGACGAAAGACGAAAAAGTCAATCCACAAGAAACAGAAAGCAGAAAGCAGCACGGAAAGCGCTTTCTGCTTTCTCTGTTCTGTTTTCTTTTCAGCAGAGAGCAGCTTTGATCCCGGTGTTCATTCTTTCGTTTATCATTTTATTGACTGAAAGCGCCTGTAATAAACAACATTCAAACAATTTATTCGAAGATGTCACTATCGTCAAAATAGGAAATAACACGCTAAAACGAAGCGAATTAGACTCCATTATTCCTCCAAATTCAAATCCGAAGGATAGCTTAATTTCCACAGAAAGCTACATCAAAAAATGGATTAAAAGCGCTTTGATGTACGATCTGGCCAAAATTAATATCAATAATAAAAAAGAGATAGACCAGTTAGTCGAGAATTATCGACAATCGCTCATCACCCATCAGTATCAGGAACAACTGATCCAGGAAAAAATGTCCGGTGAGATTTCCGAGCAGGAAATACAAACCTATTATGCCGAAAACAAAGATAAATTTCGTTTGGAAACAACACTCATCAAAGGGCTGTTCATCAAAGTTCCCATAGACGCTCCTCAAATTAACAAAATTAAAGAGTGGTATAAATCAACTTCTATCAACGATTTAGAAAATATTGAAAAATACAGCATACAAAATGCCGTAAATTATGACTACTTTTACGATCGCTGGGTTAGTATCAACGAAATATCTCTGTTCTTTCCCGTGGACGGAAAAGATTTGGAGATGCGTCTGAGACAGCAAAAACAAATAGAAATAGCGGATGAAATATATGCATATTTCCTGAACGTAAAAGAAGTTCTTTTTGCCGGAGATTATGCGCCATACGAACATAGCATCCCTCATATCAAAGTAATGCTTATGAATCAGAAGAAAATAGATTTTCTCCGAAATATGGAAGAAGATCTGTATCGGATTGCCGAGAAGAAAGGATTAATCGAACGATATTATTAAAAATAGAATATGAAACCAATCAAGAAATTGTCCGTTTATTTGTGTATCTTGTGTTTATTTCCGTTTGCCGGGAATGCACAGGATAACGTAGTTGATGAAGTCGTTTGGGTTGTTGGCGACGACGCTATTTTGAAATCGGACGTCGAAAACATGCGCCTGCAAATGCAGTATGAAGGCGACCGCTTACCCGGCGATCCGTATTGTGTCATCCCGGAACAGATGGCGCTCCAAAAACTGTATCTCCATCAAGCTAAATTAGACAGCATCATTGTCACTAATTCACAAGTCATGCCGAAAGTAGAACAATGGATAAACTATGTGATTGGACAAATCGGGTCTAAAGAGAAAATGGAAGAATATTTCAATAAAACGTTGACACAAATCAGAGAAGAACGGTTGGAAACCTTGAAAGAACAAAGCATCGTACAGGAAGTGCAGCGAAAACTGATTGGCGAGGTTATGTCAACGCCTTTGGAAGTTCGGAAGTATTACACGCAATTGCCAAAAGACAGTTTGCCGTTTATTCCAACCACTGTAGAAGTACAAATTGTAACCATAGAACCCAAGATTCCCATCGAAGATATTGATGAGATCAAAGCCCGTCTAAGAGAATTTTCCGACAGAATAACAAAAGGTGAAAGTGAATTTTCCACTTTAGCCCGTCTGTGGTCGGAAGATACCGGAACAGCTATGAAAGGCGGAGAACTTGGATTTATGGGTAAAGGAATGTTGGATCCGGGATATGCAACGGTAGCTTTCAACCTGACCGATCCGAAAAAAGTTTCTAAAGTAACCGAATCCGAATATGGTTTTCACATCATCCAACTCATCGAAAAAAGAGGTGACCGCATCAATACCCGGCATATCCTGCTCAAACCCAAGGTTTCTCCCCAGTCAATAAGAAATGCTATACTCAAACTGGATTCCATTGCCGGAGACATCAAGGACGCCAAATTTTCTTTTGAAGATGCGGCTGCCATTATCTCTTACGATAAAGATACCCGCAACAACAAGGGATTGATGGTCAACAACAATCAGGAAAGCCAATATGCAAGTACTTCCAAATTTGAAATGCAGGAACTCCCGCAAGAAATCGGACAGATAGTAAAAGACCTGAATCCGGGCGAGATTTCCAAGTCTTTCAAAATGATCAATTCCAAACAAAAAGAAGTCGTGGCTTTTGTCAAACTTAAATCCAGGACGGAAGGTCATAAAGCAAACTTGTCCGATGATTATCAAACGCTGAAAAATATCGTAGAAAATCAGAAAAGAGAAGAAATTCTGAAAAAATGGATCGCAAAAAAGCAAAAGGAAACGTATATCCGCATCAATGAGAAGTGGAGAAATTGCGACTTTCAGAATGAAGGGTGGGTGAAAAATTGATGAAAATGGAAGATAAGGGATTGAAAACGAAAAGCCGGACAGGAGAAGCGTTTGCTTTGTTGTTGATGGCTGTTCTCTGTTTTTCGTTTATTTCTAAAGAAGCTGTCGATCCTGATCCTTCCAAAACGACGGAGATAAAAATGCTGCAAGCCGATTCTCTGAGTTTCGATAAAGATTTCAATCCGGATGTAAATATTGCCAGAGGCAATGTTATTTTTCTTCACGACAGTACTTACATGTATTGCGACAGCGCTTATCTGTATAAAATGAGCAATACACTGGAAGCTTTCGACAACGTAAAGATACAACAGGGCGACAGCCTTTTCATCTATGGAGATTACCTGATTTACGAAGGAAATATCCACCTGGCCAAGATGCGCAACAATGTCAAAATGGAACATGGTTACAATACCTTATTTACCGACAGTTTCAATTACGATCGAACAGCCAATATCGCGTATTATTTCGACGGCGGCATGCTGGTCGATTCGCTCAATGAATTGACATCCATATATGGGCAATACCTGCCGGATATCAAACAGGCGCGGTTTCAGAAAGATGTAAAATTAATCAACAACACTATGACCTTGTATTCCGACACATTAGTATACTGGACGGAAACAAAAATCGCTCATATACTGGGGCCATCGATCATTGAATCCGATAGCGGTTATATTCATTCCAGCGCCGGATGGTACAATACGGAAACCAATGATTCCCGCTTATACGAACGATCGACGGTTTTTAGCAAGGACGGAAATAAAATGTTGACGGCCGACACGCTGTTTTACAACTCCAAAACCGGTTTTGGCGAAGCTTTTCATAACATGTTTCTCCAGGATACCGTACAAAAAGTCATCCTCACCGGACATTATGGCTGGTATGACGACCTGAAGGGAAGCGCCATGGCAACCGATTCCGCCCAATGCGTGGAATACTCGCAAGGCGACAGTCTTTTTCTCCACGCCGACACCTTGCGGATGGTTATGCTGGAGGAAAACGAACGGGAAATGAAAGCTTATCATGGCACACGGTTTTACAAAAGCAACCTTCAGGGTGTTTGTGATTCCTTGCAGTTCAATACTAAAGAATCGATTCTCTGTATGTTTACCGATCCTGTCTTGTGGAACGCCGGCTACCAACTGTCCGGCGATACGATACATATTTATATGAATGACAGTAACATAGATCATATTCATGTATTTGAACACCCTTTCGCCATAGAAAAAATAGATACTGCCAACCACTACAACCAGCTCAAAGGAAACGACTTGAAAGCCTATTTTGAAGCAGGGGAATTACACAACATAGAGGTCGACGGAAACGCCGAAACAATTTACTATCCATTAGAAAAAGACAGTACTTTCGTTGGTATGAACCGAACAGAAAGCGGTTTTTTCTCCATGTGGCTGGTTGATAGAAAACTTGATAGGATGAAAATATGGTCACAGCCGAAAGGAAACACCATTCCGCTACCGGAACTTACGCTCGAAACACAATTTCTGGAAAACTTCAAAATATTGGAATACCTTCGTCCTGCTCAAAAAGAAGATATTTTTCTTCAAGTAAAAAGGAAAGAGGAAGACGAAGCGCCGCAAAGGAACTCAAAATTTGTATATTAAATGGTATTATGAACGATATAATACGCCTCCTTCCCGATTCTATTGCCAATCAGATAGCTGCCGGAGAAGTTATTCAACAGCCGGCTTCCGTTGTAAAAGAATTGGTAGAAAATGCCATAGATGCTGGAGCCGACGAGATAACAGTCATTGTCAAAGATGCCGGAAAAACCTTGATCCAAGTCATAGACAATGGTAAAGGAATGTCGGAAACCGATGCTCGCATGGCATTTGAACGCCATGCCACGTCCAAAATTAAAAAAGCGGAAGATCTTTTTTCCCTGCACACAATGGGGTTTCGCGGCGAAGCGCTGGCTTCCATCGCGGCTGTTGCGCAGGTGGAACTGAAAACCAAACAGAAAGAACGGGAAACAGGAACTCTAATATCCATATCTGCCTCCCAATACGAAAAGCAGGAAGATATTGCTACTGCTGACGGAAGTATTTTTTCGGTCAAAAATTTATTTTTCAACCTCCCGGTGCGACGTAAGTTTCTGAAATCGCCAGAAACGGAGTTTCGGAATATTCTAAATGAATTTGAATGTATCGTATTGATTAATCCAACGGTTTCTTTCCACTTATTTCACGATGACACGGAAATATTCAATCTTCCGGCAACGAATATCCGGCAACGGATTGCCAACGTGTTTGGGAAAAACATCAATCAACAGCTTCTGCCAATCCATGTGGAGACTTCGCTGATTAAAATCTACGGATTCATAGGCACTCCGGCTTCTGCAAAAAAAAGAGGCGCCTGGCAATACTTTTTTGTAAACGGGCGGTACATGGAACATGCATATTTTCATAAAGCCGTTACACAAGCTTTCGATCCTTTTATTCCGACTGGCGATAAACCCAATTATTTCATTTATTTAGAGATAGATCCGGGCAACATAGATGTCAATATTCATCCAACGAAAAAGAAGATTAAGTTTGAACACGAACAGGCCATTTTCCCCATCATCCTGTCGGTAGTAAAGGAAGGCATTGGGAAATCGGCAACAACGCCCACGATCGAATTTGATCAGGAAGGCGCCATAAACTTACCCGCCTATCAGGAAAAAAGAGCGGCAACAGCCCCGGTTCCCCAAATAAATTATAATCCTCAATATAATCCGTTCAGACAAACGGCTTCCTATCCTCAGGCCAATCGCGACTGGGAAAAGCTGTTCGAAAAAAAAGAAAACAGCAACATACCTTTACCTTCATTCGACGAAGTAACAGTAGATAAACAAATGACGGCGCCGGAGGAAATTCCACAACCGGCTCTGTTCGAGTTCAATCACACGAATCATCATAACTATAAAGGAAGATTTCTCATCACCAGCCTGAAATCGGGATTGGCAATTATTGACCAGCGCAGGGCACATATCCGCATTTTATTTGACAGATATATGCAACAACTCTACAATAAGAAAGGTATCTCCCAGGGCCTCCTGTTCCCGGAAATCATTGCGTTCACACCGCAAGAGGCGACAATGCTTCCCTATATGCTGGAAGAATTTGCTTTTATCGGATTTGATTTGTCCAACCTGGGGAATAACACTTACGCCATCAACGGCGTGCCGGCAGGATTGGAAAATATTGATATTGTGGAAGTCCTGAAAGATATGTTGAATAAAGCGATAGAAACCGGTTGCGAAATACGGGAAGAAATCTGCGAAGCCTTATCTTTGGCCTTGGCTCAACAGGCGGCTATTCCTTTCGGGAAAATGCTCAGCCTCGAAGAAGCCGATCAACTGGTCGCCGACCTGTTTTCCTCTTCATCGCCCAATTATACACCCAATGGAAAAGTAATTATTTCATTGCTAAATGACGATGAATTGGAAAAAAGATTCAAATAGTTCTTTCTGCAAATTTCAGTTTCAGCTATGAGCATGAAAATATCGATGTATTATATAAGTATCTTACTGTCAATTGTTTGTTTAAAACAGGGATTTTCGCAGCAAGCGCATGCCGAACAATCGATGGAAAAAAGATTAGCATCCTTAGGATTGGTCGACATTCAATCTATCGACACTACCATCCTCGTTGAACTGAAATATGCAACAACCGATAATTTCACCGGAAAAATCTTGTACAATGACCTGAAAAAGGCCTATTTACAGCCGGATGTAGCCAATATGTTAGCCGCTGCTCAAACTTACTTGAAGAAAGAATTTCCCCATTTAAGTTTGCTGGTATACGATGCAGCCCGTCCACTGAGTGTACAACAAGAGATGTATGAGTGCGTCAAAGGGACGCTAAAACACCGATATGTCGCCCCACCCGAAAAAACAGGCTTGCACAATTATGGTGCTGCTGTAGATTTAACCGTCATCGACATCCATTCCGGCACTTTACTGGACATGGGTACTCCTTTTGATTTTTTTGGAAGAAAAGCCGGTATTTCTGAAGAAAGCGCGTTGATACAAGAGGGGCAACTCACCCAACAGCAAGTAAACAACAGAAAACTGCTGCGTAACGTAATGCGTAAAGCTGGATTTCAAACGATCCGCGGTGAATGGTGGCACTTCAATGCCTGCTCATTGCAACGTGCTAAAGAAAAATATGAGCTTATTCGGTGACATAATTACATTTTGCGTGGGATAAAATTGTAAGATGAAAACAGATGGTGTGATGAAGATAGTAGCCTGCATCCGGAACGGCTTTCATCCTGGTAGTCCTGCATCCGGAACGGATTGGCTTACGCCGAATGCTATTTCCGGTTTCTACTTCTTTATTCCACTATTCCGCAATTCCACAATTTCAAACCTCGCACAGAATTAACATTTCCCTAACCGCCTTAAAAAATCCGGAATGACATCTTCAAAACGAACGCCAAAGCGAATATCGGTTTTAGAAGCAGCCGTGCGTTGAATACTGTCCGTAGTAAAATCTACGGCAATACGGGAAGACTGTTCCAAATTAAAATCATTCAGCAGGGCAGCAAGTAAAACGCTGCCGAAAACATCGCCCGTTCCGTGATAATAACCCGGAATTCTATCCGAAAAAGTATATGCTATCTGTCCGGAAACTTTATCATAAGTAGCGGCGCCTAATGTTTTTTCATCGAAAAAAACGCCCGTCAGCACTACCTTTTCAGGCCCAATCTCCGTCAATCCTTTCAAGAGATGCTCAATGTACGACTCCGAATAAGGCCCCTCCAAATAAGGCTCTCCCAATAGTAAAGCGGCTTCCGTTATATTGGGGATAATAATATCCGCTTTACTGCATAACTTTCTCATTCCCAAAGGAAAATCGGATGGGAAAATTTTATACAATGCACCATTATCTGCCATTACGGGATCGACCAGAATAAGATTATCATCCGTCTTGAAATCGTCGAAAAAACCGGAAATAATATCCAACTGCTCAAAAGATCCCAGGAAACCCGAATAAACAGCATCGAACTTCAAGTTTAGCGATTTCCAATGTTCGGCAAATGGAAGAAGGTCGCCGGTCAGATCCCTGTAAGTAAAACCTTCAAAACCTCCTGTGTGGGTAGACAGTACCGCAGTTGGCATCACACTCGTTTCAATTCCCGCAGCGGAAATAATAGGCAAAGCAACCGTCAATGAACATCTACCAAAACCGGATATATCATGGATAGCTGCAACTCTTTTCTGACGTTTCATAAGATATAAATGTAATTTGAAAATAATAAAAAATGAGGCACAAAGGTATAACAAATATTCAATAATCGTTTTGTATTTCCAATCCTTTCTTTTACCTTTGGGCGAAAAATACAAAAGATCCATGCACATAAAGTACAAGATGATAAGTGTAGCCTTCTGCCTGCTCAGCATTCTTAATCTGAAAGCAGAGGAAATATCCGTTTATTTTCTTTCCATGCCGAATAAAATACTTCCCTCTTTAGACATTGTTCGAAAGAAAGAATTGCTTGATGCACAAAAAGATAGCACTCACGCTACGATAAAAAACCTGTTCAATGATACGCTTGTATTGCAGCAAATGACAGACAATTACTTATCCATACAATCCGGAATTGCCCAAACGGAAATCGCTTTACTCACGATGACCAATCAATCACGGATCATTTGCGTGATACAAACTTTCTGTGCTCCTGTTTGCGACAGTCACATTCATTTTTACACAACTCAATGGAAACTGCTCAATACTACTGATTTTTTCATCCCGGAAAAAACAGCATGGTTTTTCAAGGAGAATCCGGACGAAACAGGAAAAATCCTCATACAGTCGCTGCTTTCCGATATTTCTCTGACAACCTATCATCTCAATCCGGACGACCTGTCATTGACACAGACCTATAATACGCCTCAATATTTAGACAAAGAAACGGCGTTACAAATCAAACCTTACCAAAAAGAAACGCCCCGGATATTCAATTGGGTGAGAAATCAATATCAATGAATGAATAAAAAAATTTCACCAAATATTTTGTTTTTCAATTTTTTACATTACTTTTGCGCCAAACTTTTTAAAAGTAAAAAGTGAAAAACGAAAAGTAAAAAATTTTTATGATAGTCGTGGAAATGAATAGTGTGGATTTATATTTATTTAACGAAAATTATTTGGGAGTTCCGAATAATTTTGTAACACACACACACACACACACACACACACACACACACACACACACCTATATTGGTATAAAATCTACTTACAAAGACCGATAAACATATCGGGGAAAGAACAAAATCATCGCAAATTTTATTCATTTTTAACATTTTCGTTCGGCATAGCATCCACGTTACGT
>JAISFI010000044.1 GCA_031263685.1 Dysgonamonadaceae bacterium
GCACTCTATTTCTGAAGATGCTTTCTGTTCTTTAACGCAATCTACCTCTTCACTATCCTGAAAGTGGATTGGAGTGAAAAACCTTGCCTGATCTGATAACGTAAATTTGATTTTGAGGGGATAGACTCTTGCATACTCAACTTTTCTTATTTGCCAGATATTCGGTAGGCGACATGCCGAATATTTTTTTGAAGCAATGAGTATAATAGCCCGGAGAGGAGAATCCGGTGGCATAAGCAGCTTCGGAAATATTATTTCCCGATAAAAGCAGTTTGACCGATTCTTTTATGCGGATATTGTTGATAAATTCCGTCGTGGAAAGTCCAACCACGCTTTTCAGTTTCACGTGGAGGAGGGTGCGTCCTATTCCTATTTCTTTCATAATGTCGTTGATGGAGAACGCTTCGTTATCCAGATTTTTCAGGATGATTTTTTCAATATCCGTGATTAATTTTTTATCGCGGTCATTCGCCACAATGTCGTTCAGTTCGACTTTGTTGGCAAGATATAATTTTTTCTGATTCTCTTTAGTGTTGAGCAGATTGGAGATTTGTTTCCGCATCAGCACCGGATGAAACGGTTTTTCGACGTATAAATCCGCGCCGCTGTTATATCCCTCCAATTGCGCTTCTTTGCCGGTTTTTGCCGTCAGGAGAAGCAAGGGTATGTGGCAGGTATCCAGCGAGGCTTTCAGTTTTCGGGCTAATTCCGTACCGGTCATTTCGGGCATCATGACGTCGCTGACGATAATGTCGGGTAGTTGAGTTTTGGCCATTTCCAAGCCTTTTTTGCCGTCTCCCGCCGTGATAACGGTATAAATATCGCTAAACAATTCGCGATAGAAATTCAACAACTCCTGATTATCTTCCACAATCAACATTTTGTATTGCTTGTTAGACAGTTCTTTATCTATCGTATTTTCGTGAGTTTCCGGTTCTTTGTCCTCCATCTTTACGGAGATATATTTATATTCTTCGATAAACCGTGCATCGCCGTCGTTCTCCGAAATTTCATCCTTGGAAAAAGCGGCGGCATCCACATTCAGTTTCACGTTGAAAACGCTGCCTTTATCCGGTTGGCTGTCCACGCTGATAGAACCCTTGTGCAACGAAATTAATTCGCGCGTAAGCGCCAACCCGATGCCGAAACCTGTTTTCTTTCCTTTCACAAAATGATTTACCTGATAGTAGTTTTCAAAAATCTTTTCTACTTCGCCGGGCGCAATTCCGATGCCGGTATCCGAAACGCTCAGATTCAGATAGACATAGTCCGCATCGCGTTCGAGGGAGGCCGTCAGGATAATTTTCCCCGAAACCGTATATTTGAAAGCATTGGACAGCAGGTTATACACAATTTTTTCCACTTTTTCGGGCGCAAACCAGACTTCTTCGGTCGAAGGCGTTATCCGAACAAGATACTCGATTCCCTTTTCATCGGCTAATACCCGGAATCCATCGCCGATATTTCCGATAAAGTTCAGCAAATCGCCTTTTTTCACGCGGATTTTCTCCTGTTTCGTTTCCACTTTGGTGAAAAGCATTAGTTCGTCTATCAGATGATTCATGCGCAAAGCATTATTGGCTATTAATTCCATCTTCGGACGTATTTCCTGATTGAAAATATTTTTGTTTAAAAAAGATTCCAAAGGCAATAAAATCAAACTCAACGGCGTTTTCAATTCGTGGAAAATATTGGTAAAGAAATTCAGTTTCAGGTTATTGACTTCTTTGATTTTTTCTTTTTCGAGCCGTTCCAGCAATATAAGATTCTTCTCCTTTTGTCTCCGTCGGAAGAGGTTATAAAAGAACAGAACTATACCGGCAATAATAAGCATATAAATAACATAAGCGGCTGTCGATAAATAAAAAGGCGGATCGATGATGATCGTAATTGATTTTACCGGCTTGTCGCCGTTCCAATTATTATTGAAAGCAGCTTTTACCATTATCCTGTATTCTCCGTGCGGAAGGTTGGCGTAAGTTACATGCCGCTGTTGGCCGATATAACTCCAGTTGTTGTCGGAATTGAGCTTGATAGCGAAAGATGTACTGTTCGGATGGCTCAATGTGGGGACGGTAAATTCGAGTGTAAACGATTGAGCCTGTTTGCTGTTCAGATGGATTATCCCAATTTCTTCAATATTTTTTGACAAGGGCGAATTGCCCTCGTCCGGAATAATGCTTTTACCGAATATTTTAAAGTCCGTAAATTCTACATGCGGCGTAATGTCCGTTGTTTCCATGTCTTCGGGATTGAAAGCAATCATGCCGTTGATAGTGCCGAAATATAGTATTCCCTGCGCATCTTTATAAACGGAATTGTAATTGAACTGCTTGTTGGGAAGCCCCTCGCTGACCGAATAGTTGGTAAAGGCGCCGCCGGCAACATCCATGCAGCTCAGCCCGTTGTTGGTACTTATCCAAAGGTTGCCCGAGTTGCTTTCGATGATGCCGAAAACCGTATTGGACGGCAGTCCGTTTTCTTCTTTATAAACAGTGAACGATTCCGTTTGCTTGTTGTAGCGGCACAAGCCACCTTCGTATGTTCCTATCCAGATGTTCTTTTTACTGTCTTCAAAAATATAATTGATATAATTGTCCGGTAGGCTGTTGGGAACGGGCATATGCGAGAACTTGCACAACGTATCCGCATTTTTGTTGTAACGGTACAAACCGTTCTTTCGCGTGGCAATCC
>JAISFI010000101.1 GCA_031263685.1 Dysgonamonadaceae bacterium
GAAGTGATTATCCGCAAACTGTCGTCAATGGTGCAAAAAGAACTGCAAAATACGAAATATCCGTATCAGATATCGCGTTATCTGAAAAACGGACTCATAGACATGGACTACCTGATGCGTGATTTCCAACAGTTCTGGCGCGAAAACAGCGCTATCTGGCGCGAAAAGTTCGACTATAAGGAAGCCGCGCCTCACCTGATCATGATGGCCTTTCTGCAACGTGTCGCTAATGGCGGCGGACAGATTATTCGCGACATCGCTTCGGGCACGGGCCGTCTCGACATCTGTCTGATATACGAAAACCGGAAATATCCGGTAGAACTCAAAATCCGTTATGGAGACAAATATCTCGAAAAAGGTTTCAACCAAATCGCCGGATATATGGATATCTTTGGTTGCGACGAAGGCTGGATGGTGGTATTCGACCGCCGTTCAACCGTCAAGTGGGAGGATAAGCTCTATATGAAAAAGGAAATTGTGGACGGTAAAACAGTTACGGTAGTGGGAGCATAAAACCGTCAACCGCGACTGTATGAATCAATGTGAGTTTAAACTCGCAACATCTGAGACATACGGAGAATATCCGGAATCTGCGAAAGATCGCTGTACTAAAATAAACATGATCATTTGTATTTGAGTTATACTGTGCGCGGTCTGACATTGTGAGATGAAAACAGGCGTTTGCCATCGTAGAGACGCGATGCATCGCGTCTCTACACAGGAGAACTGAAAGAAGCACAAAGCTTTCCGTATGTTTAAAATTATCTTGATTTGAATTAATTAAATATAAAATGAAAAAGATATTCATATTATTAGCTATCGCAGGCTTTATATCCTGCAACGACCGTTCGGAAATAACGGTCAATCAGGTTCCGATGAAATGGCAGTACGACACGCCGGCCACCAAATACTGGGAAGGATTGCCGATTGGTACGGGACGTTTTGCCGCCATGATACCCGGAGCGATCGATCACGAAGTAATTGCTTTTAACGACGAAACGCTCTGGACAGGCGGACCGTATAATCCCAATCCTCCCGACGGCCCGGAAGTTCTCAGGAAAGTCCGTGAACTGATTTTTGCCAAAAAGTACGCCGAAGCGCATGAAGAAGCCTGGAATCTGGGTTATCCGGGCCGTCATGTTCAGTTTTACCAGCCGATGGGAAGGCTGAACATGGACTATACGGGACACGAGCTGTCGAAAACGGCCGCTTATCAGCGTTCGCTGGACATGGACAATGCGACGGTTGACGTTTCCTACAGGCTGGATGGCGTGAACTACTCGCGCCGGGTTTTTGCCAGTTATCCCGATCAGGTGATTGTGATACGGCTGACCGCCGACCGGAAAGGAAAAATCAGCTTTTCGAGCCGGCTGACAAGTCTCCAGCCGAGCGCCGTGACCAGGGTGGAAGGCGACGAAATCATTATGGAAGGGACAACCATTTCCGAAAAGGAAGGCGCTACCCATGCCAGTTATGGATATAAATGGACGATTCTCCCGCCGCAAATGAAATGGCAGTCGAAAGTGAAAATCCTCAACGAAGGCGGTACAATAAAATCCGACGGAGATAAATTAACGGTTACCGACGCCGACGCTGTTACGCTGATTCTTGCCGGAGCCACTAACTGGGTCAACTGGAACGACGTCTCGGCAGACGAAAAAAAACGTTGTAGCGACTATATTTCCGGCGCTGCCGGACGGTCATATCCGGAACTTTTACAGCGTCATCTCGACGATTATCGCCCGCTTTTTGCGGCATGCAAGCTCGACCTTGGCGCAGACCCGATTCCGTCGCTTACAACCTCGCAGGCAATGGATACCATCCGCAAGGGACTGTCCAACCCGGCTTACGAAGCGCGTTATTTCCAGTACGGGCGCTACCTGCTGCTTGCCGGAGCGCGCGAAGGAACGCTGGCATTCAACAATCACAACATCTGGCTCGATAATCTGGAAGGACGATGGCAGGGACGATGGACGCTCAACATCAACATACAGGAATGTTACTGGCCTGTCGAAAACACCAACCTGCCCGGCGTCAACGAATCGCTGCTGCTCTTTGTCGATAATCTTGCACAGGCGGGACGGCGAACGGCAAAAGAACTGTTCGAATGTCGCGGATGGTGCGCCTGTCTCGGTACGGACGTCTGGTTTAACACTGCCCCCACCGACGGAAACCCCCTGCACGCAACCTGGCCCATGGCCGGCGTCTGGCTGATGCAACAGCTTTACGACCATTATCTCTACAATCCTGATACGGAGTATCTGAAACGCATCTATCCGCTATTGAAAGGCTCGGTAGAATTTATTCTTGATTTTCTGGTCGAAGACCCCGAATCGGGTTATCTTGGTACCTGTCCGGCATCGTCGCCCGAAAATTTTTTCATTGACGATGGAGGAAACAGGGCAGCCCTGTCGTTCGCTTCAGCCGGCGACATTCAGCTTATACGCGTCCTGTTGCGTGACTTTGCAGAAGCGACAGGCGTTCTCAGTATTGACAGGGAATTGCAGTCGCAGGCAGAATCGGCGCTCAAACAGTTGCCGCCCCACAAAATCGGGAAACACGGGCAATTGCAGGAATGGTTTTACGATTTCGACGAACATGAAGTAACGCACAGGCACATGATGCACCTTGTCGCCTTTTATCCCGGCGATGACATTACGATTCGCAAAACGCCCGAACTCGCCGAAGCAGTGAAGACGACGCTGAAACGCAGGGGAGCAAACAACATGGGCTGGACAGGCGCATGGAGAATCAACCTTCGCGCACGCCTCGAAGAACCCGAAGCCGCTTACGCCGACTTGCACAGGATGATTACAGACGTAAGCATTCATCCATATTCGGAAGACAGCCGCATCACGCCGTCGTTCGAAGGGAACCAGGCAATTCAGGGCATCACTGCCGGCATGGCCGAGATGCTGATGCAAAGTCACAGCGGGGAAATTTCGCTGCTGCCTGCATTGCCCGAACAGTGGAAAACCGGCGCTGTTGAAGGACTTCGTGCCCGCGGAGGCTACGAAGTCGATATGGCATGGAAAGACGGAAAACTCTCCAAAGCCATCATCAATGCACACTACGACAAAACCTGCCGGCTGCGTACCAAAACGCCTGTCAGAGTACTGGATGGGAAGAAAGAAATTCCATGTAACAGCTTGGGTGAAAATCTCGTGGAATTTGAGGTGAAATCAGGTACAACATATTGCATCGAACCAACGATATAATTACATCCGAAAAAGATGTACTTTTGCAGGTAAATTATGATATTAAAAGATGGATACAGTTAAAAATAATGTCGATTACAAACAATGGCTGATTGATTTGAAACAGCGAATCAGGTATAGCCAAATTAAGGCAGCGGTAAAGGTAAATACTGAATTATTACGTCTTTATTGGGATTTAGGACAGGATATAGTTATTCGCCAACTTGAATCTGCCTGGGGTAGTGGTTTCTTTGAACAATTGAGTAAAGATTTGCGAAACGAATTTCCGCATTTAAAGGGATTTTCTACAGCAAATTTGAGATTCATTAAACGATTTTATTCGTTTTATTATCAAGATATTCCAATTCACTACCAAGTTGGTAGCGAATTAGGGGCAACAAATTTCCATCAACCTGGTGGAGAATTAGAAAATCATCCTGTTTTCCAAATTCCCTGGCGTCATCATGTAGAAATTATCACCAAATGCAAAACAGCAGAGGAAGCACTGTTTTATGTTCAAAAAACAATAGAAAACGGTTGGAGTAGAGCCGTACTGATACACTTTATGGAAGCAGATTTATATGCGGTGCAAGGTAAGGCAATCACTAATTTTTCACGCTTATTACCGGAGCCGCAGAGCGATTTGGCAAACGAAATTCTTAAAGATCCGTATAACATTGATTTTACCATGCTTACGGAGCCGTTCAAAGAGCGGGAACTGGAAGACGCTCTCGTCGCAAATATCACAAAATTTTTAATCGAACTGGGACAGGGCTTTGCATACATTGGACGGCAAGTGCCTGTGAAAATCGGTAAAACAGAACGATTTATCGACCTTTTGTTCTATCACTTGGAATTGCGATGTTATGTAGTGATTGAATTGAAGGCTACAAAATTTGAAGCCGAATATACAGGCAAATTGGGATTGTATATTGCCGCTATCAATCATCAACGAAAAAAAGCAACCGACAACCCTACTATTGGAATGATTATATGCAAAACAAAAGACAATGTTGAAGTAGAATATTCGCTTGAGAGTAGCAGTCAACCGATAGGTATTTCGGAATATCAATTGTCAAAACTCTTGCCCGAAAACTATAAATCATTGTTGCCGAGCATTGAAGAAATCGAAGAAAGTTTAAAGGCAACAACAAA
>JAISFI010000117.1 GCA_031263685.1 Dysgonamonadaceae bacterium
CTGGCGACAGAGGTTTTGGTGGCGGCTTTGATGGTTTCATAAAAATCGCGCACCATGCCGTTGGCGGCTACCATTGTTTTATAGAAATTGGTACCGCTACGGTTACCCATGGCGATAAGGTCGTTGGCAAAATGGTCGTATTCGTCGATGATGACGAATATCTTTTGATTAGCTCCTATTGCGGCGTTGAATGCTATCTGCAAAGAATTCGTACCCGGATGTTCTTGCCATATCTGCCGTATCAGCATATCCGCATCCGGGAGTATGTTTTTATAACGGCTGAGAAACAGGCAAACGGAATTTTCTATTTTACGGGCGAAAGACAGCCGAAAGCTATGCTCGTCGGAAGTATCCAGACCGGAAAAATCAAAGTCCAGAATCAGGTAACTGTTTCTTTCGGGAGTAGGATGTTGGCCGATATACAAATCGCCGAACAACTGCTCAAATTCATGCGCAGAATTGATGTCGTAATAATACGACAGGGTCATGAAGAACAGGCTTTTCCCGAATTTGCGCGGACGGATGAAGAATTGATTCGGATTATTTTCATTTTCCAGCATCTCAATAAAACGGGTTTTATCCACGTAGGCATAATTTTCGAGCCTGATGCTTCTGAAATCCGAGATGCCGTAAGGCAGACGCTTGAATATTTTTGTTTTCATAAATATTTGGTGTTATAATGCTTGCAAAGGTAGCATTTTTTTTATGTCCATCAAATATTTATTGTGTAACAATGGGCACGCCGTTTTAAAACATTTCCAAATGTCCGTCAGGACATTCATTGATGAAACCTCTACGAGGTTTTCGTTGTGATTTGAACCATTTTTCTATTGACATATAAGCCCTGACAGGCTATCTTTATACCGAACTCAGGTTTTTATGTTCAACCCGTTGGCTTGCGGAGGCGCCGGACAACTTTTAGGTTTTATCCTTTAGTTTTTACCTCCTAACTCTCTGTTATTAGAAAATTTCATGTATCTTTGCACCCGCATTTAATCCCTCTAACATAATTGTATGGTAACAGTCATCAAGATAAAACAAGGCTTGGATATTCCGTTGACGGGTGCGGCGCAAGCGGTAACGAAACAAACTTTACCCTCGCCGTACTATACCGTATTCCCCGACGATTATCCCGGATTCGTTCCCAAAGTAGCCGTCAAACAGGGCGACAAGGTATTGGCCGGAACACCGGTACTATTCGATAAAAACCGCCCTGAAATTAAGATTGTGTCTCCGGTTTCCGGAGAGATTGCGGCGGTGGAACGGGGAGAAAAGCGAAAATTAGAACGTATTGTCATTCAAACTGCCGGTGAAAACGAATATTTGAAAGTTTCTGCCGGAGATTTGCAGTCGCAGACTGCGGACACTCTGAAAGCAACACTGGCAGAAGCCGGCATCTTCGTCCTGATTCGCCAGCGCCCTTACGACATCATCGCAAATCCCAAGGATACGCCACGGGATATTTTTATTTCAGGATTTTTCTCCGCCCCCTTGGCGCCGGATATCGACTATGTACTGAAAGGTCAGGAAGCTGATTTTCAGGCCGGCTTGGATACCTTGGCGCGGCTTACGGCGGGAAACGTCTATCTCGGCATCCGTCCCTCCTCGCAGTCTGAAGCCTTGAAACAGGCAAAAAACGTACAGCTTGTCGCTTTTGAAGGACCTCATCCGGCGGGAAATGCAGGCGTGCAAATCAATCATATCCGTCCGGTAAATAAAGGAGAAGTCGTTTGGACGGTCAGTCCGCAAGATGTACTTGTCATCGGTCGGTTTGCGAATCGGGGAATCGTCGATATGACTCGCCTCGTTGCCCTGACCGGCTCGGAAGTAACCGAATCTGCGCGTGCGTACTACACCATACTTCCGGGCGCAAGCATCGAGCAGTTGGTGACGGGAAATGTAACCGCCAACCGGGAATTACGCTACATCAGCGGCCACGTGCTGACCGGAACACAGATTACTTCCGGCGGTTCCCTCCACGCTTTCGACAATCAGATAACCGTCATTCCCGAAGGTCGGGAAACAAACGAATTTATTGGCTGGATCATGCCGGGATGCAGTAAGTTTTCCGTCAGCCGAACCTATCCGGCTTTCCTGCTCCGGGCGCTTTCAAAGAAAACGTACCGCATGGACGCCCGTATTCAGGGTGGACGTCGTGCGATGATTATGTCCAACGAATGGGATAAGGTTTTCCCGATGGATATTCTGCCGGAGTTCCTCGTGCGGGCTATCCTGGCACAAGACATCGACAAAATGGAAAATTTAGGCATCTATGAAGTAGCGCCGGAAGATTTCGCCCTCTGCGAATTTGTCGATACTTCCAAAATGGAATTGCAGCGGCTTGTACGGACAGGATTGGACTGGCTTTATAAAGAAATGAATTAACAGAAGCAAATTCTTGCAGGTACAACCGGCAAGGACGAAAAAAGATAAAATATATGCAGTTTTTACGAAAGTATTTAGACAGGATCAAACCGAATTTCGAGCCGGGCAAAAAACTCTCCATGTTCCGGTCGGTGTTCGATGGATTTGAAACTTTTCTTTTTGTTCCCAACAAAACCACCCAATCGGGCGTCCACGTGCACGATGCGATGGATTCCAAGCGGGCGATGTCGATTGTAGTGATTGCCCTGCTTCCCTGCCTGCTCTTTGGGATGTTCAATATCGGTTATCAGCATAATTTGGCAACGGATGGTCATCTCTCTTTCTGCGAGATGTTTAGCTATGGAATCCTGGCCGTGATGCCGATAGTGATTGTTTCTTACGTAGTGGGACTGGGCATTGAATTTATTGTCGCCCAATGGAAAGGGCACGAGATTCAGGAAGGCTTTCTGGTTTCCGGAATGTTAATCCCTCTGATTGTTCCGATAGATACGCCACTGTGGATGATTGCAGTGGCAACAGCTTTTTCCGTCATCTTTGCCAAAGAAGTTTTCGGCGGAACCGGCTTCAACATTTGGACTGTGGCTTTGATAGCGCGCGCCTTTTTGTTTTTTGCCTACCCCTCCAAAATGTCGGGCGAAAAAGTATTTGTCCGCACCGATGCTACTTTCGGCATAGGCGGCGGAAGTGTAGTCGATGCCTTTTCGGGCGCTACGCCCTTAGGACAAGTCAACTCCAGCGGATTGACGGAAATGAGCAATACAATAGGCAATCCGTTAAGTTATTGGGATTTATTTCTCGGATTAATCCCCGGCTCTATCGGCGAAACCTCTAAACTGTGCATCTTATTGGGCGCCATCATCCTGCTGGCAACGGGTATTGCCAACTGGCGAACGATGTTTTCCGTTTTCGCAGGAGGCATTTGTACAGCGCTGTTTTTCAACGCCATTGGCTCTCATTCGATGATGCAGATCAATCCCCTGGAACATATCCTGCTGGGAGGATTCGCCTTCGGTGCGGTTTTTATGGCTACCGATCCGGTAACTTCTCCACGCACACAGCAAGGGAAATATATTTTTGGGTTTCTCATCGGCATGTTTGCCGTCACGGTGCGCGTACTCAATCCCGGCTACCCGGAAGGTATGATGCTGGCGATTCTGTTTATGAACGCTTTTGCGCCGCTGATAGACTATTTTGTGGTAGAAGCCAATGTTAAACGACGTTTAAAACGAATAGGAAAATGAACAAGGAAAAAAACAGCTATATACTGATCTACGCTTCCGTCATGGTTGTACTGGTGGCTTTGATATTGGCATACACTTCGGAAGCCTTACGTCCGCAGCAGGCGAAGAACGAAGCAATCGACAAGATGCGGCAGATACTCGCGTCTTTGAATATCCCGTCGACCGCACAAAATGCCGAATCCCTGTATAATGCAACCATTACAGATACTTATCTGATAGACAACGAAGGAAATAAATCGGAAGGTAATGCCTTTGAAACCGAATTGGCCGGTGAGTTACGGAAACCGCTTGCCGAACGGAAATATCCGGTTTTCGAAGCATCCATCGACGGAAATAAAAAACATATCCTTGCCCTCAGAGGCGCAGGATTATGGGGGCCGATTTGGGGTTTTATTTCCCTGAATGAAGACAACAACACGGTTTACGGCGTATCTTTTGGCCACGAAGGTGAAACGCCGGGATTGGGCGCAGAAATCAATGAACCGGCATTTGCAAAAGCATTTGCGGGCAAAAAGATCTTCAATAACGAGGGAAAATTTACCTCCATCGCCATCGTCAAACCGGGAAAAACCGTCGACGGACAGGATGCGGTAGACGGTATTTCGGGTGGCACCATTACCAGCCGGGGGGTAGATGCCATGTTGTATTCGAGCCTGGAATTTTATGTGCCGTTTTTAACACGTCCGCAATAACCGGTTTATGTGTAATTCGTAATTTAATTCTAATTCGTAATTGTTTTTCGCATGAAAAGAATATTCTTAAATCCTCTAAGTAAAGATAATCCCGTTACGGTGCAGATGCTGGGCATTTGTTCGGCGCTGGCCGTCACCAGCAAATTAGAGCCGAGCGTAGTCATGGCAATTTCCGTGACGGTGGTAGTTGCCTGCTCCAACGTAGTTATTTCCCTGTTGCGGAATACGATTCCCAACCGGATACGGATTATTGTACAGTTAGTGGTGGTGGCCACACTGGTTACAATCGTCAACGAAATATTGAAAGCTTTTGCCTACGATGTCAGCAAACAACTGTCGGTATTTATCGGCCTGATCATTACGAACTGTATTGTCATGGGACGTCTGGAGGCGTTTGCCTTAGCCAATAAACCCTGGCCTTCTTTTTTAGACGGCTTAGGCAATGGAATGGGTTATGGTCTGGTGCTGATCTTTATCGGATTTTTCAGGGAATCGCTCGGAGCAGGAACGCTGTTCGGCTTCCGAATCATCCCGGACAAATGCTACGAATGGGGATACGAAAACAACGGCTTGATGATTCTGCCGCCTATGGCGCTGATCGTGGCCGCCTGTATTATCTGGATTCAGAAAAGCAGAACAAGCAAATAGAGAGTAATAAATAGAGAATAGCAAACAGATAAGATATGTTAAGTACATTTTTCAGCTCCATATTTATGGAGAATATGTTATTCGCCTATTTCCTGGGAATGTGTTCATTTCTGGCCGTTTCCAAGAATGTAAAAACGGCGATGGGATTAGGCGTTGCGGTTGCCTTTGTATTGGTGGTAACAGTTCCGATCAACTACCTGCTGGAGAATTTTATTCTGAAAGCCGGCGCATTGAGTTGGTTGGGCGACACGTTTGTATCGATCGATTTAAGTTTCCTGAGTTTCATCCTCTTCATCGCCATCATCGCTTCGGTGACACAAATCATTGAGATGGTGATGGAAAAATATACACCGGCGCTGAACGCTTCGCTCGGTATCTTTTTGCCGTTGATAGCAGTCAACTGCGCCATTATGGGCGGATCGCTGTTCATGCAGCAGAAAGCATTTCCACATGTCGGATTTGCAGTAGTCTATGGCTTGGGATCCGGCTTCGGATGGATGCTCGCCATTGTTGGAATGGCTGCTATCCGGGAAAAACTGCAATATTCGGATATTCCCAAACCCCTGCAGGGATTAGGGATTGCGTGTATCATTACCGCATTGATGGGATTAGGTTTTATGAGTTTCTCCGGCATAAAAATATAAATGATGATTATCGTAACCAGTATACTCGTTTTCTTACTGATAATTATATTATTGGTAGGTCTTTTATTATTCATCAAGAACAAATTGACCCCTTCGGGCAATGTCAAAATAGTGGTGAACGATGAAAAAGAAGTAGATACGCCACAAGGTGGAACCGTTTTGTCGGCCCTGCAATCCAACGGCATTTTTCTTTCGAGCGCCTGCGGTGGCGGCGGAAGCTGTGGACAATGCCGCTTACAGGTCTTGGAAGGCGGTGGCGAAATTCTTCCGACCGAAACAGGATTCTTTTCCAGAAAACAAATCAAAGACCATTGGCGATTGGGTTGTCAGACAAAAGTGAGGGACGACCTCGCACTTCGCGTGCCGGAAGAAGTCTTTGGCGTCAAAGAATGGGAATGTGAGGTGGTTTCCAACTACAATGTAGCTTCATTCATCAAAGAATTTGTTGTTAAACTGCCGGATGGCGAGCATTTGGACTTCAAACCCGGTTCGTATATCCAAATAAAAGTCCCCAAATATGAAGTTGCCTTCAAAGATTTCAACATCGAAGCCCGTCCGACGGCAGGAGAAGCGGTCGACCGTTTCCGGCAGGAATGGGACAAATTCAAGATGTGGAGTCTGACCGGCAAGAATACGGAAGAAAATGTACGCGCCTATTCTATGGCCAATTATCCTGCCGAAGGCGATATTGTGATGCTGAATATCCGCATCGCCACTCCGCCTTTCGACCGCTCGACGGGCACTTGGAAAGCCGGTGTTCCTCCGGGACTTTGTTCGTCGTATATCTTCAGCCTGAAACCGGGCGATAAAGTACATATTTCTGGCCCTTACGGCGATTTTCATATCCTGGATACTGCGCGCGAGATGCTGTATGTCGGCGGCGGTGCAGGCATGGCGCCTTTGCGGGCACAACTGTTGCACCTCTTTCATACGCTGAAGACGACCAACCGCAAGATTTCATACTGGTACGGCGCCCGCTCCAGAAACGAGATATTTTACGAAGCAGATTTTAGGGACATCGAAAAAACATTCCCCAATTTCTCATTCCACATTGCATTGAGCGAACCGCTTCCGGAAGATAAATGGACGGGACCGGTCGGATTTATCCACCAGGTTATCTACGACAATTATCTGAAAGAACACGATGCGCCGGAAGATATTGAATATTACATGTGCGGCCCAGGCCCGATGGCGAATGCCGTCAAAAAGATGCTGGACGATCTTGGCGTACCTCCGGAAATGTTGATGTTCGACGATTTCGGATAAATTTATATGAATATATCGACACCTGAGTATATCAACACCTGAGTATATCAATATAATGAGTATATCGACAAATAAGAGCAGGACGGATTTGCGGAAAGCCACGCAATCGCTGGGAAACATCTTTGCCTTATCAATAACAGGCTGGTTGGTGGTCGAAATCAGTGAGCCTTGTTTACTGCGTCATGTTTCGGGCGATATCCGGATATTTTCTGTCCAATTATTGATTGCTTTGCTGTCGGCTTCGATCGTAGGGATATTTTTTCCGATGCTGATTGACCGTATTCGTGCACGAAGCGAACGTTCTGCCGGGAAATCAATGGGGAAAACAGATTTGGATCATTTCATTCAACAAACCATAGAACGCTCGCCCGACCATGCCGAATTGGAAACGGAAGTGAAAATCTTTCAAAATGTCCTGGATTTTTCCAACATTCGCCTGAAAGACTGTATGGTGCCCCGAACGGAAATCGTCGCTTTCGATTTGAAAACAAGTAAAGAAGAGCTTCTGGCTAAATTCATCGAAACCGGTTTGTCCAAGATATTGATATACAATGAAAATATTGACGACATCGTTGGCTACATCCACTCTACCGAGATGTTCTCCCCATCGGCCTATTGGAAAGACAATATCAAAAAAATACCCATCGTGCCGGAAACAATGGCTGCCAACAAACTAATGAAAGTCCTGATGCAGGATAAAAAGACGATAGCCGTCGTTGTCGATGAATTTGGAGGAACGGTAGGACTGGTGACTCTGGAAGATTTGGTAGAGGAAATTTTCGGAGACATCGAAGATGAACATGATATGCATTCTTATGTAGCGAAGAAAAAATCGGAAACGGAATTTATCCTCTCCGGCCGGATGGAAATCGACAAGGTGAATGAAATGTTCGGCCTGACGCTTCCGGAATCTACCGATTATCAAACGGTAGCGGGATTGATTCTGCGTGAGTATCAGCGGTTTCCAAACTTCAATGATACGATTGTCAGCGGTCGTTTTTCATTCACCATACTCAGAAAAACAGCGACAAAAATAGAACTCGTAAAACTGAAAATTGCAGAATAAGAAAAAAAAACAGGATAAATGATGTATTTTTAAGGTTTTGTATGTATCTTCGTGCGCTAAAATCAAAAAAGAAATAAAAACAAAAAAAATAACATACTAAATGGCGACATTACAGAAAATCAGAAACAGAGCAGGATTGCTCGTAGGCGTGGTAGGTGTAGCGTTGTTGGCTTTTGTCGTTGGCGACGGCCTGAGAAACGGAGCTACTTTTTGGCAACAATCGAAAGACAAAGTCTTAAACGTAAATGGGGAAACCGTTAACACGAAAGAATTCAGTCAGCAATTGGGAGAAGTAGAGGCGATTTACGCCTTGCAAATGAACGGAGCGAACCTGACGGACGAGCAGCAGACACAAGTACGAAACGAAGTGTTCGAAACTTTAGTCCGTAAACTGCTGATGAAACAGGAAGGTGAAAAAATAGGAATTGACGTTACTTCCGACGAAGTGTTTGATATGGTACAGGGCGAAAACATCTCGCCAATGGTTCAGCAAATGCAAATGTTTCACGACGCCAACGGCCAATTCGACCGAAGTGCATTGTTGAGATTTCTTCAAACAATCGACCAAACGAACCCGAATTATAACGAGCAGGATCTTGCTCAGATTGAAGGCGCCAGGAAGTATTGGTTTTTCATGGAGAAGAACCTGATACAACAGAAAAAAGAAGAAAAATTAGGCGCGTTATTCTCCAAAGCAATTGTGGTCAACTCATTGGATGCTAAAGCGGAGTTTGAAAACAATCAAACGAATGTGGATTTTGATTATGTTGTGCAACATTATTCAGCGTTGCCGGATTCTTTATTTACGGTAACTTCTTCCGAAATAAAAAATTTGTACGATAAACGTAAGGGACTTTATAAACAGGAGCCATCGGCCGAACTCAAATACATTTTAGTAACGGTCAATCCGAGCGAAGAAGATTTTGCAGAAGTAGAGAGAGCAATAGAAAAACTGAAACCGGAATACATCGCATCCAATGATGTTCATGACATTGTCAATGAAAATTCCGATACACCTTTTTACGATGCTTATGTTTCTGCCTCTTTCCTGTCGCCGGAAGCAGAAGCTTTTGCTCAGGAAGCCCAAGTGGGCGAGGTAAAAGGCCCGTTGCTGATTGGAAATACTTATCACTTGTACAAATACTTAGGTAAGACACTTGCACCCGACTCCATCAAAGTGAATGAATTAACGTTGCCCCGTTTGGATGACGATAAACTGAAAACGGTTTCCGACAGTTTGATCAACGTACTGAAAAACGGCCAGTCATTCGCCGAGTTGTCCGGCAATCTTACCCAGGGACAGTTTAATGGCGAAATCGGCTGGTTAACCGACGAAATGGCTTTAAGAAGGGTTGATGATAAATATCGTGACGCTATTTTCAACGCCACTGTCGGTAATGTTTTCCTGTTGAAGACATCGCGTGGTACGCATTTGATCCAAGTATCGGAAAAAACAAATCCGGTACAGAAATATAAGGTAGCAGATATTATCATGGATGTGGAACCAAGCGTGGCAACGACTACACAAGCTTACACGGCTTTGGGACAATATGTCCTGAAGAACAACACCCTGGAAACTTTTGAATCGGAAGCCATCGCTGCCGGTTATCTTTGCCAAACAAATACGATAGGACAAAATGACCGGACGCTGATGAATATTCCGTCTACCCGTCAAGTGGTACGCTGGGCTTTTGAGCAGAAGAAAGGCGAAATGTCGCAGATTTACGAACTGGAAGGCGACAGATACCTGGTTGGAATTGTTCAGGGCGTCTATACAAAAGGCTATCGTCCGGTAGAAGCTGTTGCCGAATTATTGAAAAGGGAATTGATTAATGATAAGAAAGCCGAAAAGATCATTGCCGACCTGCAAACGAAAAATTGCAGTTCACTGGAACAATATGGAGAAGCGGTTGCTTCGACTGTACAATCGGTTAAATTCGTAAGCTTTGCTACTTCGCGTATTGCGAACATCGGTATGGAACCGGCTTTAAACGCAAGAGCGCCGTATGCGGAGGCAAATGCAGTCAGCGCTCCCATAAAAGGTAAATCCGGCGTCTATGTGTTCAAGGTAACGGAAAAACATACAAATCCGGCTACATTCAACCTCGAAGAACAAAAACGTTCGTTAGGCATCAACAATAACTACCGTTATATGTATCAAGCCGTACAAACGCTGAGAGATAAATCGACAGTAGAAGACTTCAGAATACGATTTTATTAAGACAAAACAGTAAGTATTCGCTTATCATTTTCTATGCTTCCTTTACTCGGTTTGACGCTTGGAGAGCTTAAAGATTTGGCAACAACATTGGGGTTGCCTGCTTTTGCTGCAAAACAAATAGCCGACTGGCTGTACAGGAAAAAAGTAAAGAGCATCGAGGAAATGACCAATCTTTCGGCTGCTAACCGGCTGAAATTGGCCGAGCAATACGAAGTCGGATATACAACTCCCGCAGCATCTCAACAGTCTAAAGACGGAACAGTCAAATACCTGTTTCGTACCTCCGGAAAGAAATGCTTCGAAACGGTCTATATCCCGGAAGAAGACCGCGCTACCTTATGTGTTTCTTCGCAGGCAGGATGCAAGATGAACTGCTTGTTTTGCATGACCGGCAAGCAGGGTTTCTCCGGCAACCTGACAGCCGCAGAAATATTAAACCAGATACAATCAATACCGGAATCCCAACAGTTGACCAATATCGTCTTCATGGGCATGGGAGAACCAATGGATACAACAGCCGAACTTTTCAAGGTACTGGAAATCTTGACATCCGATTATGGCTATGCATGGAGTCCCAAACGTATCACGGTTTCGACGATAGGAATCATTCCGGGTTTGCAGCAATTTTTAGCGCAAAGCCGTTGTCATCTGGCTATCAGTCTGCATACTCCTTTCTCCGAAGAGCGGCTGAAGTTGATGCCGATAGAAAAGGTCTATCCTGCGCGAGAGGTATTGGAATTGGTGCGCGGGTATGACTTTTCTCACCAGCGGCGAGTATCGTTCGAATATATCATGTTTAATGGTTTGAATGATGATTTGACGCACGCACGGGAGCTCGCAGCCTTGCTGACGGGAATTTCCTGCCGGGTAAATTTGATCCGCTATCACGCCATCCCCGGCGTCGATTTAAAATCTTCCGACCCGAAGAAGATGTTACTTTTCAGAGATTTTCTTACCGCTAAAGGAATTATCTGTACCATCAGAGCCTCGCGGGGAGAAGACATCATGGCGGCATGTGGAATGTTGTCTACACGGAATCATGTGTAGGCACAGAGTTTTAGATACTCTCTCCACGTCATTGCGAGCCACTGGCGGCGAAGCAATCCAGATATTTTACGAAAGTATTTACAGGCGAAAGTAAAAAAATCTCACGGAATATTTTGTGTTTCATTTTTTTACACTACTTTTGTGCCAAACTTTTTAAAAGTGAAAAACTAAAAGTGAAAAGTTCTTTTATGATAGTTGTAGAAGCAAATAGCAGTTTATGTTTTTTTAACGAGAATTATTTGGAGCTTCCAAATAATTTCGTAACACACACACACACACACACACACACACACACACACACACACACACACACACACACACACACACATCTTATTAAGGTGTAAATTCTACTTACAGACGTCGATAAGTGCGTCGGGAAAAGAACAAAACTACCACAGTCTTTATTTATTTTTAACATTTCAATTAGGCATTTTCTGGATTGCTTCAGGCTGCGCTTTCGCAATGACGATGTTCCCTACCCGTCATTGCGAGCCGCTTGCGGCGAAGCAATCC
>JAISFI010000168.1 GCA_031263685.1 Dysgonamonadaceae bacterium
CTTTTCCGTACTGAAGGATGCCGCTGCCACGGCTCTCTATGGATCGAGGGGAGCGAGCGGCGTTATGCTTGTAACCACGCGCCAGGGAAAAAATTCCGAACGGGCTAGAATCAATATCAGAGTCGAAGGACAAATGGTGCAACCTACACAGATCATTGACCTCGCTGATGGTGTAACGTATATGCGTATGTTCAATGAATCCGTTTTAACGCGTAATCCCAATACTCCGCTTGCCAACCTTCCGTTCAGTCAAAGCAAAATAGAACATACTGCAGCAGGTGCAGATCCATTGATCTACCCGAATGTGGACTGGCAAAAGGTGCTCTTTAAAGACGCGTCATATAACCAAACGGTCAATCTGAATGTAACGGGCGGAGGCTCGAAGGTCACTTACTTCCTCAACGCTACGTTTAACAACGACAACGGCATGTTGCGAAGCGACCCGCAAAATAAATTTGACAACAATATCAGGCAACAGCGATACTCCATTCAGGGAAATATCGTAGCTGATTTGACCCAGACGACGAAAGTGGCCGTGCGCCTCAATTCGCAGATTTTGAATTATGGCGGTTCACGCCTGTCCTCGGCCGACCTTTACAGCGAGTTGTTTGATTCGCCGGGGGTGTTGTTCCCTGCGTATTTTCCCGACATGGATGACGACCGTATCCGCTTTGGGAATAAATACGGAGGACCTCATCCTCAGGATGGCAACGTACCGCTTTACCATAACCCGTATGCTCAAATGGTCAGTGGATACAGCGAGCGCAGTGAAAATACGAACATTGCCTCATTCGATGTCGTTCAGGATTTGAAGTTTGTCACTCCGGGGCTTTCTGTCAAAGGATTGATTTCATTCAAAAACTGGACATCTACCACCATAACCCGTGACTTCCAACCTACGTTTTACCAGATCGACCCGGATAAGTTAGCCGCCAATCCCGACCTGACGTATTCCCCCGATGTGATATCCAAAAATCTGAATCCGGGAAGAAACGCATTGAATACATCTCTGAAGCCGAATGGCGACAGGTTGATGAATCTGCAATTCAGTATGGATTATGCCCGCACATTCGGTCGGCATGACCTAAGCGGTTTGTTGGTTTATCTGCAAAGGGATTATCAGGACAACGCCCCTGAGAATTTCCGTGATGCTCTGCCTACGCGTTATCAAGGCGTTTCAGGGCGCGTTACATACGGTTACGGCGGACGTTACCTCGCTGAAGTAAACATGGGATATACCGGTTCCGAGAATTTCGAAAAAGGTCACCGTTTTGGTTTGTTTCCGGCATTTGCTTTGGGATACAACATTTCGCGCGAAGCTTTTTGGGAACCTCTCGAAAATATCGTTTCCAATTTAAAGCTGCGCGGATCCTACGGTATTGTGGGTAACTCGAGCATATCTAACTCGCGTTTTCCTTACCTGACAGAAGTAAACCTTTCCGGCCGTAGTTTCCAGTTCGGTTCTGTAGACAGCAGACATTCGGCAACTGGCGCAACCATTTCAAAATTCGGCTCAACCGGTGCCCATTGGGAAAAAGGGAAAAAACTGAACGTAGGTATAGATTTGGAATTGTTCCGCGCACTTTCGATAACAGCCGACATATACAGGGAAGACCGTGACGGGATTTTCATGCAATACCGCACCATTCCTACCGAATCGGGTATTGTTGGTAATATTCCTTATGCAAACATCGGTAAGGTAAAGAACGAAGGTTTCGACATTTCCATTGATTACAATAAGGCGTTCCTGAATAACGAGCTGTTTGTAAACCTGAAAGGCAGTTTCACTTATGCCAAAAATACGCTGATCGACCGTGATGAACCACCTTATGACGAGTTTAACAAGCATCAGTCGGAAATCGGCAAATCGTTGAATTGCTACAAGGGATACGTTGCCGACGGTTTATATACCGAAGCGGACTTTGACAAGGATGCAAACGGTAACTATACGCTAAAATCAAGCTTGCCCCAGAGCGCCTACAACGTTATGCCGGGTGACATTAAATATGTGGACCTGAACGGAGACAATCATCTGGATGGCAACGACAAGACACTGATAGGAAATCCTACTATTCCGCAAATTGTTTTCGGATTTGGCGCATCGGCCTCATACAAAGGTTTCGATGCCAGCGTTTTTTTCCAGGGTGTGGCTAACAGCAGCCTGATGATGCAGAATATACATCCGTTCGGAGCGATGTACACACAGCTTTACCAGTTCATTGCCGATGATTACTGGGCCGAAAGCAATCCGAACCCCAATGCTGCCTATCCGCGTCTGGTACAGGGTGTAGCTTCGCATAATAATTTCGAGTCGTCTACCTACTGGTTGCGCGATGCCTCTTTTATAAGGCTGAAAAATGTGGAATTGGGCTATACATGGAAGTTTGCACGCGTCTATCTGGCAGGGCAGAATCTCCTCACGTTCAGCAAATTCAAGCACTGGGATCCGGAAATCGGAGGTGGACGCGGTCTGGCATACCCTCCTTTACGTACATGCTCAATCGGTTTCCAATTTACGTTTTAACCCATTATATAATGAATATGGATATGAAAAAAATAATATCAGTTTTATTAATCAGCCTTTCGTTGGCGGCATGCAATTACCTCGATATCGTGCCTGATGATACTCCGGCGCTGTCGGATGCGTTCAAGAATGAAAAGACGGCAGAAAGCTTTCTCTATACATGTTATTCCTATCAGTACGACTATTTTGACTTCCGGGGTACGCCAGGGCTGGCTACTTCAAACGAACTGGTTTGTGCATATCACTGGACATCGCAATGGTTTGGTTGCGTGGAATTCAATTCGGGCGTATATAGCTCCAGCAATCCCCTGATGAATCCCTGGGGCGGGTTCACTTATTACAACTACGAATCTCCAAGCCTGTACCAGGGTATCCGGCAATGCTATATATTCCTGAACCATATAGACGAGGCAGTGCCGGCTACTATAGATGCCAATACTTACGCAACATTGAAAAACTACTGGATAGGTGAAGCTAAATTCCTGATTGCCTATTACCATCAGCTTCTCCTGCAGTGTTACGGGCCTATTGTTTTCATGGAAAACGAGACAGAGGAAAGATATCCGCGCCTGTCTCTGGATGAAAGCGTAGATAAAATTGCCGGCATGTATGATGAGGCGATTGGATTGCTGCCTGCATCCAGGACTCAGAAATCCGAATATGGCCGCGTTTCGAAAACGGTGGCAAAAGCGTTAAAGGCAAAATTACTGCTTTATGCCGCAAGTCCTCTTTTTAATGGAAATCAGGATTACAAAGTCCTTGAGGACAAGGAAGGCAGGCAGCTTATAAGCCAGGCTTATGACAAGGAGAAGTGGAAACGCGCCATGACGGCGATAGATGAAGCTATTACCTTTGCAAAGAGTCAGGGGCATGGCCTTTATACTTTTGATAAACCAGACCCGTTCGGGCAAGATCCTGCTGTGAAGAAATATACGGAAGGCAATCGCCAGGCGTATCTGAATTGCCGTATGGTGTTGGTGGACGATTGGAACAAGGAAATTATCTGGGCGAGTACGCGTAGCGAGAACAACGGAAATAGCCCGCAACGCCATGCCGTACCCAAAGGCATTGATACACGTTCGAGTGGCAGTGATCCGGTGGGTGGATTGGGAACAACGCTTACAATAGCTAAAATTTTCCATACCGGAAACGGCCTGCCTCCCGAAGAAGACCCAACTTTGGGCTATACTTGGGATGCGGAAGGACGTATGACCGTACCTGCCGGAGCAGAAACCTGTAATCTGCACCTGAACCGCGAAATGCGTTTCTATGCTGCTGTAGGTTTCGACAGGGGCCCTTATGAATTCAACAGCGATTCCACCTATCAATTGAAGCTGAAAGCCGGGGAAAAGAACGGTATGGTAAGTAAGGGTAATGATCATCTTTACGGTGGATATGCCGTTAAAAAGATTATATCTCCCTACGGGATATCAACCGGTACGCAATGGCAGATGCAACAGTATTGTTATCCATTGATCCGGTTGGCTGACCTGTATCTGCAGTATGCGGAAGCATGTGCGGAATATCAGGGATCACTCGATGCAAAGGCACAGGAATATCTGAAATCAGTACGAGAACGTGCCGGATTGACTATGAATTATTTCGAGGGGAAGAGCGGCGATGCACTTGTGACGGCCATACGTCGCGAGCGTATGATTGAACTGGCGTTTGAGTCGCAATGGTTCTTTGACCTGCGTCGCTGGAAAATGGCTGAAGAGTGGTTTAAGAATGACAAAGACGGCATGTGGGGATTGAATGATGAAGGTACGAATAACACAACTTTTTATAAAGAAACGCAACTGGATACACAACCTTTTGTGTTTAACAAGAAGAACTATCTGTTGCCTATCAAACTTGATTATATAAATGCGAACGAGAATCTCGTACAGAACACCGGATATTGAACCTTAAATTTGAAAGTATATGAACAAAAATAAATTTTTTATGATGGCGCTTCTTGCAATCGTTGGCAGCTTTTTTAGCGGTTGTAGCGACGATGATAAGCAAGCATCGGGCATTCCGGTGGCTGAAATTACAGTTGCCGAAGCTACGGCAGGCAGCGGCGACCTGAAAGAACTGACGGTAGACGTCAATGCCACATTACTACTGACCACCACCGTACTCCCCGAAAACGCCGCATACAAGCGCGTGCTTTATTCCACCCAGGGAGAGGGAATTGTGTCTGTGAACCAATCGGGAGTGCTTACCGGATTGAAAGCCGGTACAGATATCCTCGTAATACAGGCTGCCGACGGCGGAGGCGCCACCGCTTCCTACCAGGTGACAGTGATACAGCAGTTGATACCTGCCACTGCCATTATGCTTGCACAGGATGAGGTCACGGTAGCCAAAGGCGCAACGTTCGAACTAAGCGGGATTGTCAGCCTTCAGCCTAACATCGCAGACCAGAGTGCCGTGACATACGAATCCCAAAATGAGGACGTAGTCACAGTAGATGCTTCGTCCGGATCACTCATGGCTGTGTCCGTTGGGGAAACCATGGTTACGGTGAGCACCACTGACGGCAGCAACCTGAAAAAGGATATCGCCATCAGGGTGGAGAACAAGCAGACTTATGAGATAGCTGCCGCCACTGCCGTAGGAGCTTGGGTAACCACACCCCTTGTCTCACCGCTGCCAATCACCGAGAAATGGATCATCACCGCCGTAAGTACACAGTCTTCCGGCGATATAAACCAGGTTACGTTCGGCAGCAGTGGTTGGGGAATACATCTCTTCGACATGACATATACAGGATCTGCAGAGAATCATACAGGGAATCAGCCGCCTTTCGAATTCTACTTGGGTGGAACACTTCAGGGAGGAAACAAGATAGGAGCTATTGGCCGCGCCAACTGGAAGAATTCGACCATGAGCCTTGATCCGTTTGCCATCACCCTGGACACACCGGTAACGATTAAGCTGGTTTGTGACGGTGAAGGCAGTATTGCTTGTACGGTACAGAACAGCGGCGTGAACGACGGAGCGCCAATCGACTTCGGAACGATTACGGGAATAGAGACCATCACGGCTGTCAAAGCGGCTGTACCGGTAGTAACTAACGTGACTGTGGAAGGAGATTAAACACTGTCATCCGATGGCGGAATGGGGAAAGATTGTAAAGATTCGGGATAACCATGCGGGAGTACCCCAGAGCATGTTCCAGTGGGGTGTGTATGACGGATTCTCCAGCATGCTTAAATGTCCGGAATTTTAATTCCGCCCGACAGTGTTCCATGTGGTGGGAAAATCTGTTTCCCACCATTCCTTTACTCTTTATATTTAACAAACTATTTTTATTTTAATCATTTGGAAATGCTGCCGGCATGCGATGGGTGCCGTCGCTTGCCGGCGACATTTCTTTAAACAGAAAGAGACATGAAAAAGATACTTTTCGTATTGATGGCTGCCGCCTTGTTTGCAAGCTGCTCGGAAGGGGAAACACCTGAAGTCAAGCCCGGACCGCAGCAGCCCGGAACAAGTACGTTCAATCCGACGACTTTGTTTACAGACCTTTCCTGCACCCAATTACAGGCAGGCATAACAAAAGAGCAGATAGAAACCACCTGCCAGGTGGAACCATACCGCACCATGGCCCTGCAAATGTTGGCAGGTACTTACCCCGGCGAATTCCGCATCATGGAAGTAGAGGCTTTGCCTCATCCGTCGGTAGATGCCACCCTGAACAAAACAGCCAAATATGGCGTCATGGACAACCCTACGGGCATTTCTGTTTCGTCGCGCGATACGTTGCGGGTGTTTGCGAGCGGATTGTACGCCGCAGGCGCGGCGACATTCAAAATCCAGACGCTTACCACTTCGGGAACGGGCGGATACGGCCTGGGACCGGATGAGATTGCCCTTTCTAACGGCGAAAACGTGATTGTTGTTCCGCCGTTGTCCACGGGCAAGGGACTGGGTTATATCCGTTATTATTATGCAGATGGTACAAAACCGGGGAATCTGAAAGTTAATATTTTCGGGGGAGAGGTTAACGGTTATTTCGATCCCGTCCGTAAGCATCATACCGACGCGGACTGGCAGCGATTGATAGCCGCCGCCGTGAACCCCTATTTCGACATTACCGGCAAATATGCTGCCGTCACAGCACCTACCGACTGGTATAGGAGATACACGGACGGACGCGGCACTGACCTTGTGAATACTTATGACGCAGTGGTCTATCTGGAATGGAAGTTCATGGGCCTGCTGGACTCGCCTGACGGTTTTGACGGACGCCATCGCACCCGCGCCTACTTCCATCAGGAGAAGATGGGCGAAGGCGTGGGAGCCTATGCCTCCGATTATCACACGGCTTATCCTGGAGAATATATGGTCAAGCCGGATGCTATTGCAGGCGGCGACATCTGGGTATTCGGCCACGAACACGGGCATGTAAACCAAACCCGGCCCGCTTTCCGATGGGCAGGCATGGTCGAAGTGACCAACAACCTCGAAGCCATGTACCTGCGCACCCACATCAAGCAACTGCTGCCCTTCTCCACAAACACCGCCGTGAACACCAACCTTCAGACCATCACTGACGGCGGATACGTCAATACCTACGAACGGGCATTCAACTGGTTTATAGGCAAAGACCGCCCACTTGCCACCCCCACGCCGCACAACCGTAACGATAATAATGCCCATCTTTTTCACCAGCTTGTCCCCTTCTGGCAGCTCTACCTCTACCTGGACAACGTCTTGGGCAAGACCGGCACGCACAAGGCGAGCTTCTACGAAGACATTTACGAGCACTACCGCAAGAACGACGCTTCTGTTAGCACCCGTACCGACGGCCAGCACCAGCTTTACTTCGTGGAACTGGTCTGCAAGACGGCCAACCTCGACCTCTCGGACTTCTTCCTGAAGACAGGATTCCTGCAACCGTATTCCGCAGGCAACTTCCTCGTGAGCCAGGCTATGGTTGACGCCACAATCGACAAAATAAAAAGCTATCCTCTTCCCCCACAGCCTTTTGAATATATCACCGACGGTAATATTGACATATTCAGGGAACGGCTTTCCCTGCAAACCGGAAGCGGGGCAGAAGTGAACAAGAATGGAAAATTCACCACCCCTCCGGCAGGTTGGACAAACGCCGTGGCCTTCGAGGTGCGCGAGAACAACGCGGACGGAGACATCAAGTGTATCTTTACAGCCGATAATGGCATCACTTCACAGGCTTTCGGCGGTAATGGCTTTATATTCAATTCGTCGTCAGGACATCACTTGTATGCGGTGGCTCATGATGGTGAACGCCGGGAAGTGCCCGTATCGGTGGCAGGCAGCACGCCCACTCCGCCGGAATTCACCATCGCGGCAGGAAGTAAAGTGCAGTATCTCAATCCAGTTTTGAAAACCAGCGACACATGGAATCTCGAACTCTCCACCACCTGGATCGCCGAGAACCACATCGGACAGTGGGGATCGCCCCTGCTTGCTTCCGACGAAGATCCCGGCAAGGACGGCAAAGACCAGAAGTTCCAATACTGGTGGAATGCACCCGACAACAAG
>JAISFI010000213.1 GCA_031263685.1 Dysgonamonadaceae bacterium
GCAAACAGGCGATTAATTCCAAATTCGTCCATTCAGGGAAAGCCTGCCAAAGACAGGCAGCCAGTCCCGCCATAACAGGCGTTGCGAAAGAAGTACCGTTGGAACGGGATAAACTTCCACTTCCATTGATTGTAGCGGTACTTGTGCCAAGCGCCACCACGTCCGGCTTTGTTCTTCCGTCGGCAGTAGGTCCTTGGGAGGTAAATGAGGAAGGCGACCGGTCTAACTGAATGGCGCCGACTGTAAGAATTTTATCGGCGTCCGAAGGAATCATAATTTTTTGCCAATCTTTATTTCCTTCGTTTCCAGCCGCATTGAGGAGTAATATGCCTTTTTCCGCAGCCATTCGAGCAGCCCGGCTCATCAACACGCTTTGTCCGTCCAATTGCGCATGTGTATGATTCATTTCGGGCAGATCAAAGATATGGTAACCCAGGGAAGTGGTTGAAATATCCACTCCCAGACTGTCGGCATATTCGATTGCCGAAATCCAGAAATCCTCTTCTGCCGGAAATTCTTCGCTTCCGACATCTACTTCGGAAGAAAAAAGATAGTAATCGGCCTGTGGAGCCGTTCCTACATAAATATTGCTTTTGTTGGACAGCATACAGGAAAGTACTTGCGTGCCGTGGTTGACCCGTATCCTGTAAGGATTGGCCTGCAAATAGGAAAAATCTCGCACGCCGATTATTCTATTCGGATCGAAAGCATCGATACAATCTGCATTATAAAAACCGCCGTCTATGACGGCAATCGTCATCCCTTCGCCCCGGTATCCCTTTTCATGGAGTATCTCGCCATTGTGCATGGCGATTTGAGCAAGTCCTTCTCCATAAATATTCGCATAGGGAGTCGTGGAAGTGATGACCCATGGCGTTTCCGGACGCACCTGCTCTTCTGCTGGTTGCAGTTTTTTCCGGTAAACCAAATACAGGGTATCAACAAAAGGCAGGGAAAGCAATTCATCGACCAGCAGGGAATCTGTTGTTTTGACGGTAACGGTCTGTACCCATTTACTTTGAGCAACAATGTCTGCGCCTGTAGCCGTTATCTGTTCGAGGTAGGATGCAGCAATGGGAAAGTCCGTTTCATTGACCTGTATTTCCTGTTTTATTCTTCTGTTGATGGACTTTTGCGAAAGAAACTGTTGCGGATTGTCAAGCGTATAAGCAGCTTGCCCCTTGTCGGTGAGCAGCAAGCGAAACATATATGTTATGCTCGTATCGTCCTGCGCGGAAGCATAAAAAGCAGAAGCATAAAAAACGGTGAACAGGGAAAAAATCAGGTAATATTTTTTCATACGCTATCAATTAACACTGTAGATTAATACAGTCGCGTACGCCGCAATCCCTTCTTCCCGGCCAACAAATCCCATCCTTTCCGAGGTTGTCGCCTTCAACGATATATCTGCTACATTTACTCCCATTACTTCGGCCAGGCAGATTTTCATTTGATCAATATAGGGATTTATTTTAGGCTTTTCGGCGCAAACCGTAGCATCTATATTGCCTAACTCGTATCCTTCTTCCCGAAGCAGTTTCATCGTTCGGGAAAGAAGAATTTTACTGTCGATATTCTTATACTCGGCGCTTGTATCCGGGAACTGAAATCCAATATCCCGTAAATTGGCAGCGCCCAGCAACGCATCACAAATGGCATGAATCAGCACATCGGCATCGGAATGTCCCAGCAAACCCAAGGTATGCGGCAGACGAATACCCCCCAGATACAGCGCCCTGTCGGCTACCAGGCGGTGAACATCATACCCGAAACCTGTTCTGATTTTCATGTTACCGCATCAAACCTTTCAAACCGTCCATGTCGAATGTGAGAGAGAATCTTAACGTCTGATCCAGCGGATTGGAAGCCGCCGTTGCCATCAAATAGGCAACGTCCAACTGGAGCACATTCATCTTGAATCCGGCGCCCAACGAGAAATACTGGCGATTCCCCTTGTTGGGATGTTCGTAAAAATAACCGCCACGAATAAAAAACTTATTGTCGTAAGCATATTCCGCACCTCCCGACCACATAATTTCCTGAAACTCTTCCTTGAATCCACCCGGCGCATCGGTAAACGACTTGAAGATGCCGGCAATAGAAGAAATATTCCTGTATTTGTCTTCGGCAGCGCTTTTTGCATCGGGATCCATCTCTCTTGTGTCCGGACGGGTCGGTACCAGGTATTTATTCAAATCCAAATTCAGCGAAAGGGAGTTGTAATCATCCAGCGGAAAGAGGTAAGACGCTCCCAGGCGCAAGTTAGTAGGAAGGAAATTGGTCGTATTCTGAAAATCGTACGAAATTTTGGTACCTATGTTGGAGATATTGAATCCCAAACCTAATAGACATTCACTGTTGCCGGTCACTATGTATTTGTTGTAGTAGCCGGAAATATCCGCAGCATACGCATTTCCTGCATTTGTTCCTTCCACGATGCCGCCTCCCAAGTCGGAACGGATATAACGGAAAGCCACCGCTCCCGAAAAATTCTCCGTGAGCTTAACGGAATAACTGACGTCGATCGCCATTTCGTAAGGGCTAATCGTGATTCCGGCATCTTCTTTCGTTTCCTGTAGCAGTACATCTCCCAAAGAAAAATACCGGACAGAAGCTCCGATCGCCTGATTATCATTACTTCCCAATTTATAGTAACCGGATAAATAAGCCAAATCGATATCGCTCACCAGTTTCCTCAACCAGGGCGTATAAGAAAGTTGAATACCGGCTTTACTCCATGCAAAAGGCGTTTTTGCCGCATTCCAGTATTGCGACGCCATATCCGGAGAAGTAGCAACACCGACATCTCCCATAGCGCCACCGCGGGCGTCGGGAGCAATGGTCAGAGACGGAACACCGACAGCAATGGGATTTAGATTACTTTTACCTTCCTGAGCTTCCAGCGTTGTCGCAATAAATGACAAACAAACGATGCACAAAGAATGAATTTTTTTCATGAACTTGTTACTATTTAGTATGCGAATGTAAAAACGGACAATAGTTCCGTTTATTGTGCCAATATAATCAGTTTCTTAGCCGCGCTTGTCTCTTTTCCCGAACCACTGCTGATTATCGCTTTATAGAGATAAACGCCGGGGTTCGCCCGGTTGCCGGCATTGGAAATTAAATTCCAGGGTACTTGAATTTGCACCGATTGTCCGTTCAAATCGGCAGATTTGGTCGTTTCGGAGTTCCAAACCAACCTTCCGGCAAGATCGTAAACGAAGATTTTAATATCTACATCTGCTTCCGGACGATCATAATGCAGCACAAAGTTCACATCTTCCCTGGCCGGATTCGGATTCGCTCCCAATGTATAAATGACAGGCGCTTTACCGGCTTCAACCACGAAACTCATGTCGAGGGAAGCCGATTTATTGAGAATATTCCATACCTTGAATGTCAAGGTATGATTTCCCGGCGATAAAGAATCGGGAATGTTAAAATGAACGGATCCGTAACGGGGGTCATTTTCATCTTTTACAAAATATTCGTTCAGCGGATATGAATACAGCGGTTTATTGTCGATGATCAGCATAATATCATGGTCGATACCCAGACCGGATACGTTAATGCCAAATTCATCGTAAACTTCGGACGAAAAATAAGGTTTATCATTGACTACCGCTCCATTTTCAAAAGCGGGAGTATTCAAAAACATCGAACGTATTTGGGGAGGGCTTTGCATTTCAAGACTTCCATCTTCGGACACACCTTTCAGGAAGAATTGAGCAAACGAACCGTTTGCATCCCGGTTGTCGGAATCGTTGAAAGCATACAAGCTCATCTTCCCCAATTGAGTGCTGTGAGAAATATCTACGGGAACAACAAAATTGAGTGTAAATACTCCATTTACAACTTTATGGGTACCGTCATATAAATTGTTTAAGTATTCATTAAACTTCAGCAGTGTGTCTTTTTTAGTTAATGTAGTCAACTCTCGAGCAGCGTCCATTACCGTGGCCTTAATCTTGCCGTTAAACTCCGTATCCTGTGCTCCCTGTACATTTAAAATACGGCCCTTCAGCGTAACGGCTTCTCTTGCTTTAAACTGAAAAATCTCATCCTGCACCGCGCGTCCATTGACCGAATCGATGCAGATGTCTAAACCGGGATAGGATAATTTCAATGCCGGATCTCCCAGCAAAACATAAGTCAGTGTATTGTCGGCCGTTGCAGATGACTTCGCCATTTCATTCTTGGCTTTGCGCACGACATCGCCCAAGCGCTGATAAGAACCGCCCTGCATCTCAAACAGATGGCGAATAAGCGCCTCGTCCAACAGGGCATTTTTGTCGGAATAAACGACTCTGGAAGAAGTAACTAATCCAATGCCGCCACTGGTTGGATTGAGCAATACCTGTTCTGCCGCAGAAGTTTGAACATCGTCCCAACGCCCAAATTCGCAAGTCGCTGTAATCCACAGGGGTAAATGGGTGAAAGACATCCGGCTGATGCTGGAAGAAGTAACCAAATTCTTATCGATCTTCCCCACAGCGCCATGTCCTACATAATTCAACAAAAAGACACCTTCTTTCAGTTTCTTATCCAATTTCCGCTGCGCGTCGGGATATGTAACCGTACCCATGCTGGAACTTTGCTTAAAAGCATCGTAATATATTTTATTGGAGATATACTGCGGATGCGTGCGGTCGATAAATTTAGCAATCGTTTCCGACTGTCCTACGTGCGTCAACCACTGTTTGGCCTCCGGATCATCTCCTGCCAGAAAGATTAACCGGTTTTTCCAGACATCCGGACTTTTATTATCCATGTAATTGATTACTTTGCTGACTACGGCTTCTGCTTCAGCAACGGTTTTTACCGGAAACCGTCCAATGCCTAATCGAAGAGAGCCTGAGATAGAAGAAGTCAGGGCAGATACGACTATCCCGTCGGTATCTTCCAGATAACCGAAATAGTCGTCGGAAGCATAACTGGAATTTCTATGTTGAATGGAGTTGATGGACTGAAATGTCAACAGATAGTTATCCGGGGATATTTGACTCCAACTGCTGGTCAGCATCCGATTGTCGTAGGCGCCATCGCCAAACAGTAAGAGGTATTTAGGCTTGTCGTTTTCATTTGCAGCTCTGTCGTAAAACATTTTCATCAGCCTGCGGTAGGCCGTTGCGTCCGGAGTGCCGGATGAAAATTCATTGTAAGCTTGCTCGGCAGTTACTACCTGGACTTTCAGTCCGGAATGGCTTGCATGTTTCTCGGCCAGTCGTTGAGCCTGTTCCAAGTACACAGGGCGTGTAATGATAACCAAGTCCGTTTGAGGCAAGGCATGCAAATTTTGGTTGTTTACATGGCCGGCAAATTCTGGTACCGGAAAAGCTCCTCCCGGATTCACCAGCACAAATTCCCGCAACGGATTGCTTTTAACGGCATGAAAAGACAGAACTCCACTCGCCGGGGTGGTGGTAGGGATTTTCTTTATTTCCTGCCCTTCGGTCAATTCAAGGACAAACATACCGGGCGAAACGTTTTCTATCTGATAGGTACAATTATTGGAAAGATTGCTGGTGTTTCGGAAAAAAGTGTAAGCGCCGTCGGGACGCAAATATCTTTTCATGTACAGGCGGATGTAGTCCAGATATGCATTGTATCCGGCATGACTGTATGCGATTGTAACATCAATTTTTCCAGACCCATCTACGGGTCCGGTGCCTTTTTTTTCAGTACTGTAAGCCTTGTTGTCGACGCTGGAAGTGAGTGCAATAAATGACTGGGAAACAGGAGTGCCTCCATTCACCGACATCGAAACAGTAGTGCCGGTACCGGCGGTTGTAAGAAATCTGAACTCGGCAGTTGCATCGCCGGGAACAGCCTCTTTGACCATGACGCTAAAAGTCTGCCTCGTATTGGACAAAAAACTCTCTCCATATAATTCTCTTCCCGACGGGATGATTGATACCAAATCCCGCTCGTACAAAGCGTAATCATTGAAAGTATTCAGGGTAAGTGTTCCCGGAGTCTCCGCTACTGCATTTTCAACAACCTTGAGAGACCCCTCTTTTTCTCCGATAAAATAGTAGCCGTAATCGGAATAGGGATTGCTCTCATGCTTAAATTCTCCGGAACTTGCCGATGAGGTAGGAAGTGTCCATTTTGTATGTCCTTTGCCGTAAAACAGCAAAAATTCTCCGGGATGCAAGGTATTATCCGTTCCGCTGATCCATACGGGAACTTCCGGTAAATCGTCCAGATAATCGTTTACTCCGAAGCTCTGATTAAGCATCCATCCTCCGTAGCCATATACCTTCGCTTTAGCCGGATCGATGCCCAGCGATTGAATATATTCGTAAGTGAGTTTATATACGGCATTCTCGGATATGCGTATTTTTACCCATTTCCCAGACAAAAGCTTGGATTCCGGCGCATAGAAAGAGGCGTCTTTCGCATTTCCCGGCAATAAAGAAAACAGACTTACAGTCAGGCATAAAACAGGGATGACATATTTTTTCATTTTTCTCGTGCAATATATTAGTTAGTATTATTTTACATAAAAATCCAGTAATTTCTTACCTTCAATATATCCTTCTATGTGGTCGTTTATTTTCACCCGACCTACTCCCGACGGAGTACCTGTAAATATCAAATCGCCCATTTTCAAGGTGAAAAACCGGCTCACATACGCAATGATGTCATCTACCTTAAAGATCATTTCGTTTGTATTCGCCTGTTGAACGCAGTTTCCATTGATGCACGAACGAAAAGAGATGTTATTCACCTCTTCCTGCGACTGCAAGGGGATAAACTGCCCTATAACAGCCGAATTGTCAAAGGCTTTGCTAATTTCCCAAGGTTTGCCTTCATTCCGGAGGCGTCTTTGCAAGTCGCGCGCCGTAAAATCAATCCCCACTGTTACTGCATCATAATAACGACCGGCAAACTGGAGAGCGATATTTTTCCCCAACCGGTTGATTCTCACTACGATCTCCGTTTCATAATGTATTTCTTCCGAAAAATCCGGAATATAAAACGGTTTACCACTTTTCAACAGAGAAACATCCGATTTTAAGAAAATAACCGGATCATCTTCCTTTAAAAACGCATGATTCATCTCATTATTGTGAGATGCATAATTCATACCAACACAAATAATCTTCATGAAATGTAACTGTTAAAAGATTATTTTACTCGGCATTAGCAGCCAATCGATTAAACATCACGGCAAGGTGAGCATACATAGACGTATTCTGTATGACGATATTATCCGGAACGCGCACCCTGAACGGCGTAAAGTTCCAAATGGCTCTAATGCCGCCTTCAATCATAAAATTGGCGACTTCCTGTGCTTTTTCTACCGGCACAGTGAGAATACCGACTTTGGCGTCCATTGCTTGCTGCTTTTGCGGAAACTCGGATGTGTGATAAACCGGAATCCCGTTGATGTTTCTTCCGGATAATGCTCCTTTCACATCAAACCCGGCTACGATTTCAATGCCGTATTGTTTCAAGCCGGAGTCTTGCAGCAAAGCCCCGCCCAAGCTACCAACTCCAAAGAGAAACGCCTTGTGGGAGGCGGTAAATCCTAAGAAACACTCCAATATTTCGATCAACGCATCAATATCGTAACCGACCCGCGTCTTGCCGGAAATTTTCACAAAAGACAGGTCTTTAGCCACTTTCGACGGATCTATATTGATTTCTTTTGCAATCTGCGTAGAAGACACATTTGTTTCACCTCTTGTTTTAAGGATCTTTACAAATGCAAGATACCACGGGAGCCTGCGCAGGGTAGGCTCCGGAACTTTCCATTGCTGTATGGTTGCATGTCGATACATTTTATTTTCTACCGGTTATTTTCTGCCGATGAAGCTGCAAAGTAAAGAAAAATCGCGCAAAAAATCATTATCTTCGCAAAAAATGTTACTTTTGTTCCGGAAAAAGATAAAACTAATGAAAAATAACGATTGGAAAAATCGATTAAATGTGGTGTATTCCACCAATCCGGACTTCAATTACGAAACCGGAGAAGCGATAACAGAAGCAACAAAGCCTAAGGAGAAGCAACAGCTTTGCATCTCTTTAGACAAGCGCAATCGAAGTGGCAAAGTAGTCACCTTGCTGAGTGGTTTTGTCGGGACGGAAGAAGATTTACAGGATTTAGGGCGTTGGCTGAAAATGAAGTGCGGCGTGGGTGGAACCGCTAAAAACGGGGAAATTATCATTCAGGGAGACTTCCGAAAACGAATATTAGAACTCGCTATACAAGAGGGTTATACGAAGTCTCGCATGATTTGAGCTGCTTATATTTGCGGAATCCATAAATTAACTATATTTTTGTCGAATGAAAAACGTAAATACTGTACATTAAATGAAAGTTCATAAAGAAGGAAACAATATTTTATTGGTATTATTTCTCATCCTTTTGTTGATAAGCGCGGGAGTATGTTACTTTTCGGGAAAGAGTTTCCCGTCTTATGGGGTTTGCACTGCTTCCGCCCTGTTTTTCTTAGTGGTACTGAATTTTTTCAGAAGTCCCCGCCGGATATTTCCCGGCGATACCGACAGGACAGTAGTAGCTGCTGCCGATGGAACGATTGTGGCGATTGAAGAAGTTACGGAACACGAATACTTCCATGACAAACGGATATTAGTCTCGATTTTCATGTCGCTTTTCAACGTACATGCCAACTGGTTTCCGGTGGAAGGAAAAGTAATCCATGTTTCTCATCAGAATGGCCGTTTCATGGCAGCTTATCTTCCGAAATCAAGTACGGAAAATGAGCGGTCGACGGTAGTTATCGAAACAAAAAACGGAGAAAAGATTCTGGCAAGGCAGATAGCCGGAGCTATGGCAAGAAGGATTGTCACCTATGCGGAAATAGGCGAAGAATGTCATATCAACGACCAGATGGGATTTATCAAATTCGGTTCACGAGTAGATATTTATCTGCCACTGAACACTAAAATCCTCGTTGAAATGGGACAGCAAGTGAAGGGAGATATTACATCTGTTGCAAAACTGCATTAAAAATAATTCGAAAAAAAACAATTCGGATGAAAAGACATATTCCCAATTTTATCACTTGTCTGAACCTGTTTGCAGGATGTATGGCTTGTGTAATGGCGTTTCAAGCCTTGTTTTTCCATGCTTTTTTGTGGATACTGCTGGCCGCCGTATTCGATTTCCTGGACGGAATGGCCGCTCGCTTGTTAAAAGCATATTCTCCTCTGGGGAAAGAATTGGATTCTTTGGCCGATGTTGTCAGCTTCGGTGTTGCGCCGGGATTGATTGTGTATGCCGTATTGAAACAAATTTGCAGCAATGTTTGGGGAAATGATGGCGGTATGCTTTGTTTGCTGATTCCGTGTGCTGCCTTTTTGATTCCCGTTTTTTCTGCCTTGAGATTGGCCAAATTCAATCTTGATGAACGGCAAACGACTTCATTCATTGGCTTGCCTGTTCCGGCCAATGCCATCTTTTGGGCATCGTTTATTGCCGGAACAACGCAATATACCAATGAAAACGGATTTTTATACGGAAGCATCACCCTCCTGCTGATTGTCGTCTTTTCTTTTCTGCTGATCTCCGAAATACCGATGTTTTCCCTGAAAGTAAAAAATCTGTCCTGGAAAGGGAATCAGCGGAGATACATCCTCATCATAGCAAGCATACTTGCTGTGCTGCTCCTGAAAAGTGCAGGATTGAGCGTCGCTATCCTGTTATATATTCTTTTATCGCTTGGAGAGCCTCGCAAGCGCTGAACCTCCGGGAAAGGCTTTCCGAAAAAATACATATCCACCTGCCAGCAGTAGCAGTATGCCAATGCCGTCCGTTACCGGAACGTGATTCCCATGCCCGTCACCAATGCCGCCTGGCGTCTCTGTCAGGGTGGATTGGGTGGTGTTGTCAAATAAACCGATGCTACCGCTGGATGAGGTGGTGGATAACAGGTTTTGCTTTGTCTCGCCGGTCTGTGTGGAGGAGATAGAAGT
>JAISFI010000250.1 GCA_031263685.1 Dysgonamonadaceae bacterium
AGATTTCGACAACGATAAACCGTTGCTGAAATCCGGGAAAGCAATATTTCTATTTACTGTTGAAAGATGCATGATGACTATACCTACATTTTAATGATAGAGTAAAGCACTGTTATTAATTTTCCGACGGCAAATGTAAGGGATATATTTTATTTAAACAAATGTTATAGAGATTTTTTTTATTTTATTTGCATCGGCATGTTTCGCGCGGTATATATCCTGATTATTTTCCATACCTTTGCCCGTGGGAATTTGAAACTCACAATTTTAACAACCTGATAATACACATTTATCAACCTAAATACATAAGAAAATGCTTAGAATGTTTATTTTACTCACTTGTCTGGTTGCGGGAAACAGTCTTATCCTGTCGCAAAACATGGAACTGCCTGCCATTTTTACCGATAATATGGTGCTGCAACAACGTTCGGAAGTTCCCATTTGGGGCAAAGCGACTCCCTTTGAAAAAATAAAAATAAAGGTCTCCTGGAACGATACCGTATATGAAACAACGGCAGATGATGCGGGAAAGTGGAAACTGTACGTCAATACACCACCGGCAGGAGGGCCACATCAAGTCGACATATCGTCCAAATGGTCGAATATCGCCCTTAAAAACGTATTAATTGGAGAAGTATGGATGTGTTCCGGACAGTCTAACATGGAAATGCCGGTAGCCGGATGGGGAAAAGTTGATCATTTTGAGCAGGAAGTAAATCAGGCCGATTATCCTCAGATACGTTTATTCCAGACACCGCAAACCGCCTCTTCCCAACCGCTGGATCAATTACAGAAACTCGGAAAAGGTTGGGAAATCTGTTCCCCATCTACCATAGGAGAATTTTCCGCACTGGCTTATTTCTTCGGACGGGATTTACATCAACACTTGCAAGTTCCCATCGGATTAATCCACAGTTCCTGGGGAGGCACTCCCGTAGAAGCCTGGACGAGCGCCGAAGCGCTGGCGGAAACAAGCGATTTTCGCACAATTTCCACAGCTCCGGATGGTCAGTCAAGGCATCCTGCCGTATTGTATAATGCCATGATTCATCCATTTATCCCGTATGCGATACGGGGAGTTATCTGGAATCAGGGAGAAGCCAATTCCGATAGACCGGAACAATACAAAACGCTCTTTCCGCTGCTCATCCTGGATTGGAGAAAGCAATGGGGACGGGATTTCCCGTTTTACTACACACAGTTGGCCAATTATAATGCGTCGTCCAACGAGTACTGGCCGGAACTGCGGGAAGCCCAACTGGAGGGATTGAAATTGAAAGATACCGGAATGGCTGTTACCATCGACATCGGCAATCCCAATGATGTACACCCGAAAAACAAGCAAATGGTAGCTTCACGCCTTGCTTTATGGGCAAGAGCGCACACGTATCATGAAAATCTGACAGCTTCCGGGCCTGTATTCGAATCCTGCACCATAGAACAGCATCAAATTCGTCTCCGATTCAAATACGCGGAACAGTGGTTACAGGCTTATGGGGAAACACCGTTAACGGGTTTTACGGTTGCCGGCCCGGACAGGAAGTTTTATGCGGCAACGGCCGTCATCGAAGGAAATGAGATTCTGGTAAGCGCGCCGGAAGTCAAGTATCCTCTTGCCGTTCGCTATGCGTGGGAAAACGCACCGGTCTGCAATTTGTACAACAGTGCCGGACTTCCGGCTTCGCCGTTCCGCACAGACAGTTGGAAATAAGGAAATGATTCAATCGTTTACGATAATTCCCATCTTATTCATCAGGAAACAGGCGTTCATATTCTTTGCGACGCCTGTTTGCATTTGATAGGAGAACGTCAGTTCGTCGTCTTTGATGGTTGCTTCGAAACGGTAATTTCGGATATGTTCGGGGAAATCCTTTTCCAGTGCGCCCAGCGCCAAATCGTGCGTAGCAATGATACCGCAACTGTTCATGGTAATCAGTTGCTTCATCAGAGCGAGGGAGCCTTTTTGCTTGTCGACGGAATTTGTTCCTTTCAGGATTTCGTCCAGGATGATAAACAGTTTCTCACCGGCTTTCAGGCGGTCGATAATCATTTTCAACCGCTTCAGTTCGGCAAAGAAATAAGACTCATTATCATTCAGCGAATCGGATGTGCGGAGGCTGGTGATGAGCTTCACCGGATAAAATTTAAACGTCGAAGCGCAAACCGGAGCGCCCACCGAAGCCAATAGATAATTGACACTAATCGTCCTTAAATAAGTGCTTTTACCGGCCATATTAGCGCCGGTGACAATCACAAAAAATGGATGCCGATCGATGTTAATACCGTTTTTGACACATACTTCTCGATTTATTAAAGGATGTCCTACAGCTGTTGCTTCCAGCGTGAAATATGTCTCCGCAATCTCCGGAAATATGTAATCCGGATGATTATAGGCAAATGTGGCCAGCGAGCAAAAAGCATCATAAGTCGCCAGTGTTTCCATCCAGCCGGACAGTTGTTGTCCGTTTACGTTTTTCCATTGTTCTACTTTCAACGCATATTTAATATCCCACAGCAGCAATGTATTAAGGATAAACCGTCCCAAGCCGCTGGCGCGCTGGTCTAAATTGCTCAGCAAGCCGGACAGTTCTTTCAATGTTTCGGAAACTTTTCTCTTCCGATGCAGTGTTTGTCGAAGTCGCTGTAATTCTTTAGATGCAGGCGAACTGTCTTCAATGATACAAATCAAATCGGCATAAGCAGCCAGCATTTTAACTTTTTCTTCCAAAGATTTTTGTATGCGATTGATTTTCTTTGCTTTACACTCTCCCAAAGCATAACATCCGATAATGGCAAAGACAACGGACAAACCCGGAATCCAACCGCAGGCAACACAGGCAATTAGAACTGCCCAACCCAGTGGAATCAGATAAGAAAGGCATTGCCAAAGCGCTTTTTGAGGCAGTAGATAATCAGGCTCCAGCGTGAATTGTTGCAGCTTTTCGATATCCTGTTTCGTTCCAGGGTGTAACAGGCCTTTGACGCGGAAATCATGCCGCAATGATGGCTCTTGTTTCAGTTCGCGGATAGCTTCTTGTCGGTCGATAATTGCCTGAGGAACCGTTAACGGGGCTTCAAACCAATGGGCGAGCATTTCCTTTCCGTAGGCCGTAACCGTCCTGTTTAAGGATTGAAACAAAGAGCGGTTTCCAAAAAGGTCTATATCATAGCTGAAAAGGTGAGTCGGATCTATCTTTTCGGCAGCGCCGTCGAATGAAGAAAAATGGTAGTCTATCGCTGCCAGTTCTTCTCGGGAAACCCGTATGGATAAGGTTATATAATCTTTTTTCCGGAATAGTTTATTGTGCTTCTTTATCAATACAAGCAGGATAATCAGCGGGATGAATATGCTCATCGCAATAAATCCACTTCCTTTTTCCCAGTAAATATATAGATTGACGGCTGCAAGCGCAACAATGATTAAACGCAGACTGCCAACCCAATGAATGTTCCGTTTGACGACACTCAAAGCCAATAGATCTTCCGTTATTCTTTGTTGGTAAAGGGTTTGTAATTGGGGAATTGTCATACTTCCTGATATTTTCTATCTTAAATCTTTGTTAGTACACATCTTATTTTAATAATTTCGGATGGCAAAGGTACAGGAAAATATCGTGATTTACAAGGGGCGTATTTCAAATGGATGCAATTCAAATAATGCGTCCGTGATTACTCTCCGGTTCTTCTTCAATCTTTCAGTTTGTGGATTTCAGTCAACGGCAAGCCGGTCAATTCACTAACGTCCTCCGGCGACATGCCCTTTTTCAATGCATTAATGGCAATTTCTTTGCGACCTTTCGCCAGACCTTTTTCGAATCCTTCTTCGAGTCCTTCTTCACGACCTTCGTCTCTCGAACCGGACAGCAGGCTGCG
>JAISFI010000276.1 GCA_031263685.1 Dysgonamonadaceae bacterium
CAGATACATGTCTGTAATCAAAGGAGCAAACGCCGTCATCGCAGACAGCGTGACGAGCAAATAGAACTTACTGTTTTTTAATTGTAAATCACTTGAAATCAAATTTTGAACTTCCATAATATACGAGGCTGTATGACCTCAATTCGGCGGCAAAAGTACAAAAAAAAGGATTCGATTGTGACCTGAAAAATGTAAAAATTTTGTAAAGATTATGCTAAATTTTGGCGGAAAGTCAACTAACTTCGGAGGATAATTCGTTATTTAAATTTTAAATCCCTGTATCTGAGTAATGCTTCAATGTAATAATAATCTGCGTATGGATGCGGCACGTCTACTTCCGAATTTCCCACCAGGGAGCCAACAGAATGTTTCAGGATGAAATTACCGTTTGTTCCTTTTTCTGCAAAATATTCGGACGACGACAGGGTACGAATCTGACGTTCGGCCGTTTCGAGGCATTTAGCGGCTAATTCTTTGTCGACATACGCGCTCAGTTCGATAAGCGCCGAAGCGATAATGGCGCCTGCCGATGCATCGCGTTTAGCGTTGGGGATGTCGGGTGCATTGAAATCCCAGTAAGGGATCTTGTCGGGTGGCAGGTTGGGGTGATTCAGGATGAAGCCGGCAATGCCTTTCGCCTGTTCCAAGTATGCGGGTATCTTCGTCTTGCGATACATCATCGTATAGCCGTAAAAACCCCACGCCTGACCGCGTGACCAGGCCGATTCGTCGCTGTATCCCTGGGCGGTGTTCTTCTTCTCCGGCCGGCCAGAAACGGTATCGTAGGAAACGACATGATACGAGCTGTAATCCGGCCGGAAATGATTTTTTATGGTCTTGTCGCTATGCGAAATGCAGATGTCCCGGAATTTCGAATCGCCTGATTCCTTGGACGCCCAGAGCAGAAATTCGAGATTCATCATGTTGTCGATAATGACGGGAAACTGCCATTTCGCGTTCGAATCCCACGATTTGATGCATCCTGTCACAGGATGATAGCGGGTTATGAGCGATTCGGCTCCCGTGAGCAGGATGGAACGGTAAGCCGTATCGCCTGTCAGCCGGTATCCGTTGCCGAAACTGCAATAGAGCATGAATCCGAGGTCATGCGTCCCCCGATTGTACTGTTCTTTCTCAATCCGGCTTGTGTAAATCCTTGCGCTTTCGAGGAATGTTGAATCATTTGTGTATTGATACAGATACCACAGCACGCCCGGCATAAAGCCGCTGCACCACCAGGAGGAATTGCTGGTAACGAGCTTGTCGCCGTAAAAACTCCGGGGAAGTTCGCCGGGTTGCGAGAGGAGCGATCCGGCCATCAGGCGGTAGTGCTCGGCCGAACGGTCAAGCCGGTAGGCGATTAAAGACTGCATGGATTCTTCCGTCGTGCACGAAAAAACGATCCATACAACAAAGCTTGCAATAAAAATCTTTTTCGGGTTCATGAATTTATTATTAAAATCATACTTATTTATTTTTCCGTTATCACGACATTTCGGAACAGGTACTGGTTGTCGCTCAGGATATATGGTTTACCGCTTTTGACGGTCAGATTCCTTATTTCGATTTCCCGGGTTATCATGTAGGGATATTTTTCAACATATTCTTCGCTCGTGTACTCGTTGAAAGGACAGAAAATCCTCGGCCCCGGATAACCGTCCACCGGATTGCCGTCATTTATTACAAGACCGTCAATCGTTATCTTTTCCGGCATATAACACGTATATCCGAAGTCATGCTGACCCGAATAGTAGCCGTTTACCACTATGGCGTCGGACGGCGCACCATTGCGCGGGACATATTCGCAGTTGCGTATGATAAACTCGCCATTAAATGTGCTGCCGTAGTCGCCGCGCAGTAATATGAAGTTTGTGCCGCATACTTTGGTGTTCTCCACAAGAAATACACCGCCCCCTGTGATGCTAATGCCATGGTGACCGAGAACCGAATTTCTTATCGTTGCATTTGTCACGCCCATGTGCGCATCGAAGCGTGAAAATTCCACCCTGTCGAACGTGATATTTTTTGAATAATTCGAGGCGAAAATGCCCCACAAACTCACGTCGTGTATATCGTTTATCTGCTTGCAGTTTTCGAATGTCACATGGGCAGACCGACTAACCTCTACGTCGTAAGATCCCATCGAAACCGGCACGTTTGCATCGCCAATCGTAACATAAGTTTTGTGTCCCGACGGTTTACAGTTTTGTATTACGCCGCCGCTGCAATTCAATATCATGATGAAGCCCCTATAAGGCGCACCGTGGTCAAGTTCTCCCGTGATCACGTGACAAAGCCCGTCAATCACCACGTTGGAGCGTGTTATGGCAATACCTCTGGCATAGTATGTGTACCGCGACTCGGCCTGATTGGCGACGGTTGTAAAATATCCTCCGCGAACAGTCAGTTTTTTTTCGTCAATCGGGTAAGCCGTCATCGAAGTGATATTGTTAAAATCCCATATTATGGGGGTTTTCATATCTACTTTGCCGTTTTTGTCGACGACAAAAACATCCGTCTGATCAGACCCGTTGTCTGGGTTAATCCCTTGGCGTATGTAGCGTTTCGTCGTATTGTCAGTTACTATTACAAATGAATTATATGGAAGCGTCAAATCAAGATTCTTTTGATTTTTTTCAAGCGTTTTCACAGTTGTTATCTGGATTGAGGGAAGTTTGGACGATACATTGAATATTTGCGCCTCACGGTTTTCGACATTTGTGTCGTCAATAATAAACCGGGCATCCCCCCAGTCGGTATCGGTCTGTATCTGGGCGGTTTTGTCCGCTCCGCCGATATAGTATGTGGCGCCGGCATCTGCTCGCACTTTCACTCCCACTTTATTTGCCGCGTCATGCGCTTTGATAATCGCGTCGAAGTCGTCGGTTACACCGTCGCCCACAGCTCCGTATTCGCTGTAATATACGACTTTACTGTCATGGGAATCAACAAGACCGGTCATCCGGCTGTCAGCCGGGCAGGTAATCCAGACAAAAAGCGGTAATAATAATAAAGAATTCAACTTGTTCCCATATCGAAAAAAATTTGGCATATAGTTACCTAATTAATGTGGATACAAATATAATTTAAGAAAATGGCATAAAATAATAATATTTGGTCAATAACTGCCAAAAATTAGGCGAAATGCTATTTACGGAAGTTTCATAAATTCCTTCGGCGACATGCCAAACTGCTTTTGAAAACAACTGGTAAAGTAAGACGGGCTACTGAACCCGGTAATGTAACAGACTTCGTTGATGCGATATTTGCCTGAGGCTATTAATTGAGCGGCTTTTTTCAGTTTGGTTACCTGAATATAATTGGCGGGAGATATACCCGATAGTCCTTTAATTTTTCGTTGCAAATTGGATTGACTCATGGAAAGCATGACCGCTAATTTTTCTACCGAAAATTGTTCGTCGATCATGTGGCTGTCTATCTTTTCATCTAATTTTTTCAGGAAAACCTCGTCGTTTGTATTATGGGCGATACTTCCGGAATAAACAACCGGCGAATGGGAAAACCTGTCCATGATTTTTTTGCGGTTTTCAAGCAGACTGTTGATTTGCGCCTGAAGAAAAGAAATTGAAAATGGTTTTTCGATATAACTGTCGGCGCCATATTCCAATCCTTCAACCTTGGTTTTTGTGTTGGTTTTGGCCGAAAGCAGAATAATCGGAATGTGGCAAAGGTATTGGTCTTGTTTTATGGTTTTTGTCAATCCCAATCCATCCATTTCAGGCATCATGATATCGCTGATTATTAAATTAACGCCTTTCTTTTCCAAAATACGTAGCGCCTCTTTCCCATTGGCTGCCAGAAATAATTTATAACTTTGCCCAAGATTTTTGGCAACAAAATCACATAAATCATTATTATCTTCTACAAACAGGATGGATATTTTATCCTGGTCCGAAACATGCGCCTCCCATGTTTCGGGTTCGTCAATTGTAACCGGTTCATCGTTTGCTGCGACAGTCATCGGTATTTTTACCTTAAAAGTGACGCCTTTGTTTGGATTGTCCATTATGCTAACTGCGCCCCCGTGTTTTTCCGTTAATTGTTTCACCAAAACCAATCCTATACCGGTACCGGTTTTCCGGCATGTCGTGTCATCGTTTTCTATCTGGACAAAAGGTTCAAACACGGCCTCTTTCATTTCGTCGGGAATTCCAATACCATCGTCGGAAACGGTTATTTCGATATAATTACCGATGTGTTCATGAATTTTAACCAGGCCAATACAAATGACGGTATCGGTATATTTCAGGGCATTAGACAATAGATTACTTACTATTTTTGTCAGCGCCTCTTTATCAACAGCAATGAAAATCGGTTGTTCAGGCATTTGTAATGTAATGTCGATTTTCCGGTATTCGGACGCAGACTTGAAACGAAGGTAAATCTTCTGCAACAATTCATTGATATTTGCATGTTTGAATGTTAATTGATAGAAGTCCTGTTCCACCTTCCTGAAATCAAGCAGTTGATTGATTAGTTCCAAAAGCCGGTCGGTATTTCTTTCTATTACAACCAAATTTTCCTTTGTTTCAGAAGTTCCATCTCCGGAATTGGTAATACATTCCAAAGGTGCTTTTATCAGGCTGAGCGGCGTACGTATTTCATGGGCGATAGTAGTGAAAAAACCGATTTTCGATTCGTATAATTCTTTGTCCTTTTTTCGGCGAAACTGTTCCAATCGTTGCAGTTCTTTCCGTTTATGATAACGTGAGTAGTAAAAAAAAATCGATACAACGCTTGCTATACCCAACAGTGCATATATCACAAAAGCGATATTGCTTTCCCAGAACGGTGGGGATACTATAATACGGAGCGATGTTCCTGTTTCATTCCACACTTCGTCATTATTAGAACCTTTTATCCGGAAAATGTATTTACCCGGACGAAGATTGGTGAAAGAAACCATTTTCTGATTATCCAATTCCGTCCATTTCGTATCCATCCCTTCCATTTTATAGGCGTAAAGATTTTTGCTTGGCGCTTGATAACTGAGCGCACTAAAATTAATACGAAACGAAGCTTGATTATGTTTTAACCTGATTGTTCCGGACGGTTTTATTTTCTGCGGACGCCCGTCATACAGCAGTTCCACAGAAGTAATTACTACCGGAGGCACATAACTGTTTTTCAGTAAATCATCGGGATTGAATACATTGAAACCATTGGTGCCGCCGAAATAAAACAATCCGTTGTTCGATTTATAGCCTGACCTGTAATTAAATTCGTTGCCTTGAAGTCCATCTTCGCGGGTATAAGTCTGCCTCTTCATGGTGGTAAGGTCAAGCCTGGTAATGCCACGGTTACCGCTCAGCCAAAGGTTGTCGTATTTATCATCTAAAATACTATAAATTAAACTATTCGGAAGCCCACTGTTTTCATCTATCGTAGTAAAATCGTCGGTTTTGTAATTGTATTTGCAAATACCCCGCCCTTCGGTAGCAAACCACAAACGACCTTTGCCGTCAAAATACACATCGGTTAGTTTGTCAAAAGTGATGCTTTTTTCGTCGTAGGGATTATGTGTATAGTTTCTCCATTTTTTACTTGCGTACTCATAGCGATATGCGCCATTGAAGTATGACGCCACCCATAATGACCCGTATGCGTCTTCCTGTATATCGAAAACAAACACAGGCACATCCGATACACGCACAAAGTTATCTTCGAGACGATTATAACGACACAACCCATTAGACGTCCCCAACCAGATATCGCCGTGGCTATCCTTATAAATCGCAAAGACACAACCATCGCTGATGGAAGTTGTATCTTTAGTGTTGTACATGTAGTTTTTAAAACGTCCTGTTTTTAGATCAAGAACATCCACACCACTTGAAAAAGTGCCTATCCACAGTTTCTCTCCATCCATTGCAAGCGAATGAATATTGTGATAGCTCAAGCTGTTTTTGCTTTTTTCGGGTAAAAATACCTTGAAACGCTTGGTCTGGACATCGAAATAATTTAACCCGCCGTCTTCGGTAGCTATCCACAGGTTTCCCTTTTCGTCTTCACAAAATTGACTGACTACTTTGCCCGATAAAGAAAAAGGAGAAAAATCGGAATAATAATGTTCTATTATATTGGTATTAAGCGATATATAACTAACTCCTCCAAAATAGGTGCCAACCCAGATACCGCCTTCGCGGTCGCGGCAGAGGGAAAACACCTTATATTCGCTCAAGCTGTTGCTGCCTTCCATATTGTCAACCCGCCTCGACACACCTGTTTCTTTGTCAAGCAAATACAAACCATCATACGAGCCAACCATCAATGTCGATGCGTCGTATTCAAGGAGCGCATAGATCCTTAATACCGAAGGCGGATGTTTTTCATTCAGAAACGAGCGAAACGTATGGCTCGAAGGATTAATACAGTACACACCGTTTGCCCATGTGCCAAACCACAGATTTCCGTCAGACATTTCGAGAGACACAAATGTTTCGTTATTAGGATTAAAACTTCGTTGGTTGTGCTGTAAATTGTAAGTAGAGAACCGGTCTATTTCACGGTTATAGCAACTGATGCCATTGCGCGTACCCAACCAGATATTGCCCGAAGAATCGCAATTGATACACCACACCGTCGCCAAATCAATGGATGTATTGTCGCTGTCGGTTAGCAGGTATTGTTTGAGTTTTCCGGTATTTTTATAATAACAAAATACCCCGCGCTTCATCGTGCCTATCCAAAGGGTACTGTCATTTTCGGGACAAATGTTCGTTACGCCGGAACGAATCATTTCTCCCAAATCGGATACTACCGAAAAACGCCGGAATTGCTCCATTTCATAGTTAAAATGATAGAGATAAGTATCGGTTCCGACCCACAGGTTGTGATCGCTATCCTGAAAAATAGAGCGGACATAATTATGCCCCAACGACAAAGAATCCCCCAGAACGTTTTTATAGATCTTAAATTCGTGTCCGTCAAAACGGTTCAATCCGTCTTTTGTGCCGAACCACATAAATCCCAGGTGATCTTGAATAATGGCCTGTACCGAATTTTCAGATAAACCGTTATTTACTTGATACTTTTTAAATCTGTAAGCATAACCGTTCACGTACAAGAAAAGAAACAGAAAACACAAAATTGACTTTCCGCTTTTCATATTGTTTTCACGTTATTAGATATTCAAGCTTCGTTAGTATCTCAACTTGCCGGGTTATAAGCCAAACACCGCATGACAAAAGTATAAAATTTATTTCAGAACTCAAAATTCGGTAATTACAATTTTAACAACCGATGAATTTGCCTAATTTTTGATAGTTATTGCCTAAATGTTGTTACTTCTTGCCATTTTCTCAAATTATATTTGCATTCATATTAATTAATTATTAATTAACTGTTAATTAAAAAAGGAGAGATATGAATAATCAGACGAAAAAGGAAATTCTGGGCATGATTGCGGTCGGGATGCTGTTTTTAATTTTAATAACAGCATGTCAACCTAAGGAAAAAACGGTTGTTCCGGCCATTTGGACGCAGGAACAGGCATGGAATTGGCAACAGGAACATGGATGGCTTCGTGGATGCAATTTTATCCCAAGTACAGCGATCAACCAGTTGGAAATGTGGCAAGCCGAAACATTCGACACAACAACCATCAATCGCGAGTTGGGTTGGGCGGAAGATATCGGGATGAATTGTATGCGCGTTTATTTACATCATCTGGCATGGAAGCTTGATAAGGAAGGTTTTAAAAAACGGATGGATACTTATTTATCTATTGCCACCCAACATGGAATCAAGACGATATTTGTATTTATGGACGATTGTTGGAATCCGGTGTATGCTGCAGGAAAGCAACCGGAGCCGAAATTAGGCGTTCATAATTCCGGATGGGTACGCGATCCGGGCGACTTACTTTTCCAGGATTCGAAGCTAACAAGCATGCTGGAGCTTTATGTGAAAGATATTTTGACCACATTCAAGTCAGACAAGCGAATCGTTTTGTGGGATCTGTACAACGAACCGGGGAATAGTAATTATGGCGACCAGTCGATGCCCTTGTTACAAAAAATGTTTGCATGGAGCTGGGAAGTTCGTCCCTCACAGCCGCTTTCGGTAGGCGTATGGAATGATGTTTTGACAAATTTGAACAAATTTCAGGTGGAAAATTCGGACGTCATTACCTATCATAATTATATTGCGCCGGCCAATCATCAAGCGCTTATCGACAGCCTGAAGACATTCGGGCGTCCGCTGGTTTGCACAGAATACATGGCTCGTCGCAACAACAGTTTATTTTTCAACATTATGCCGATGCTGAAACACGAAAACGTGGGCGCCATTAACTGGGGCTTAGTAGCAGGAAAAACCAATACCAAGTATGCCTGGGACGAACCGATACCCGACGGTTCTGAGCCGGATTTGTGGTTTCACGACATATTCCGTCCCGACGGCACTCCTTACAAACAAGAAGAAGTGGATTTAATAAAAAGTTTGACCAATTAAAATATGAGCTTATGAATAAATTAAAGTTTAAACAAATGTGTGCGGCGATTTTCCTGATGTTGCTTATATTGGGAATTTTCCCGCTATCGGCTTTATGCCAAACAACAGCGCAGTTACCACCTAACATTGAGGTAACCGGTTCGGTAATAGACTATACCGGCGAGCCCATAGCAGGTGTGAGCGTTGTCGTCAAGGGGACTAACAGAGGAACGACTACCAATGTAAACGGTGAATTTTCCATCAAAGTTTCTGATGAAAATTCTATTTTGGTTTTTTCCTTTATGGGGTATGAAGAACAAGAAATTGTGGTTGGATTGCGTAGGGTTTTATCGGTAAAACTCACGGAATCGGTGCAACAGTTGGAAGAAGTAGTGGCAATAGGCTACGGAACGCAACGGAAAGTCAGTGTGACGGGCGCCATTACAGCGGTGCCACTACAGGAAATAACCAGTATGTCAACGCCTTCCATTTCTACGGCGTTAGGCGGTAAACTGCCGGGCATCATCTCGCGGCAATCATCCGGAGAGCCGGGTTATGACCAGGCCACCGTATATATCCGGGGTATTGCCTCGTGGGTAAACAGCGCCCCTTTGATATTGGTTGATGGGGTAGAACGTGATATGAACGCTATCAATACGGAAGAGATTGAAAGTATGTCTATTCTGAAAGATGCCTCGGCTACAGCCGTTTATGGAGTCAGGGGAGCCAATGGCGTTATCATCATCACCACCAAAAAGGGAATCATCGGCAAACCGGTGATTACCTTGCGTTCCGAAGCGGCTATTTTGACTCCGACGCGAACGCCCAACTATATCAATGGACCCGAATATGCTGGGTTGGTCAATGAAGCATTAGCCAACCGGGGTGTAAATGCACGTTTTTCGGCGGCGGAGATTCAAATGTTTAGGGACGGATCGGATCCTTACCTTTATCCGAATGTAGATTGGTGGAAAGAAACAATCAAAGACTATACTTACCAGACCATTCACAACCTGAATGTGTCTGGCGGGTCGGAACTGCTGCAATATTTCGTGAATGTGGGCTATACTTTTCAAAATGGATTGTACAAAGGCGACGACAATAACGAATACAATACCAACGCCAACCTGAATCGTTATAATTTCCGCTCGCGCGTGGATTTAAATCTTTCCAAAACATTTTCGCTCAATTTAGGCGTAGGAGGCATCATTCAGCAACGAAACTACCCGGGGTATGAAAGCGACTATATATTTAGCGTAATTAAAAGAACGAATCCGATTGCTTTTCCCATGAGAAACCCCGACGGCACACCCGGCGGCATTGTGCCGATGAATGGGGTAGGATATAATCCCTGGGCAATAGCTACTCAAACCGGGTACCAAAATTATCACTACAATACGGTACAGAGTACGTTCGGATTGAAATGGGACTTGTCGTCTCTCGTCACGCAGGGGTTGTCCCTGAGCGGTAAGTTTGCTTACGATCATACCTCGTATGGAGGTCCCAGCCGCCACAAAGAGTATGAAATCAAACAATACATGGGGAGAGACGACGTCACGGGCGAGGATAAATATGTGATACATCGCGAAGGAGAACCTCTGACTCTTTACCTGTACTCTAACGCAAACAGGACTTTATACCTCGAAGGCTTGCTGAATTACGAACGCAGGTTCGGTTTGCATGGGGTAACCGGTATGTTGATGTACAACCAGCGGGATCATATCAATATTACGGCGTCAACGATGTTAGGCAGTCTGCCTTACCGCAGTCAGGGAATCGCAGGCCGCGTGACCTATGATTACGGCAACCGGTATTTTGCCGAATTTAATTTTGGCTACAATGGTTCCGAAAACTTTCCGAAAAACCACCGGTTTGGATTTTTCCCTTCCGCATCGTTGGGATGGGTAGTTTCAGATGAAGAATTTTGGCCTATGCCGTTTGTGAATCATTTGAAGATCAGGGCTTCTATGGGGCAAGCCGGTAATGACCAAAGCGGAACACGTTTCCTGTGGCTCACCCGGATGAATGCATCAGGATTGGTTAACCATGAGTACTATGGAAAAGATCTGGGCACGTATATCGTTGGGATCGAAGAGGGGCAAACCGGATCGGAAAACGTGACGTGGGAAGTTTCAACCAAATATAACGCCGGATTGGATATGGAACTGTTTAACGGCATGGTAAACCTGCAGGCCGACTTCTTCTATGAAAAACGCGACGGTATCCTGATCCAGCGGCAGACGATTCCAACCATGGTAGGATTTTACGGCACCAGCCCGTATGGAAATCTCGGAAAAGCAGAAAATAGAGGCATTGACGGACAATTAGAGATAAAAAAGCGCCTTTCGGCCGATTTATCGTTTCATTTTAAATCAAACCTTACCTTTGCTAAAAATACCATTATCGAAAATGACGAGCCTGTGCAAAAATATGCGTATCAATCGGGGAAAGGAGTGGCTATCAGTCAACAATTCGGCTTGGTGGCATTAGGCTTTTTTAAAGATCAGGCCGATATTGACGCCAGCCCGAAACAGTCTTTTGGGACGACAGTGCGTCCGGGCGATATTAAATACCAGGACGTCAACAGCGACGGCGTGATTGACTTGTATGACCGGGTGCCGTTGGGATATCCGCGTACCCCCGAATTGATGTTCGGATTCGGAGGCACGGTGGTATATAAGAATTTTGACGTAAGCCTTTATTTTACGGGGGCAGCCCGCACTACTTTCTTCTTGGGCGGCATCACCATGAGTCCTTTTTACGACGGTGACGTCAATGTGTTAAGGGAATACTATGACAACCGGTGGATTCCGGGCGCCGACAATACGTACGCGAGGTACCCTGCAGTGATTAGCGAAAGTAATGCAAATAATTTCATTCCCAGCGCCACATCGACCTTGTGGATGAGAAATGGAAATTACTTGCGCCTGAAGAATGCGGAAATAGGATACACCTTGCCCCAACGGCTCGCCACCTCAATAGGACTCAGTAGTATTCGTGTTTTTCTGAATGGCATGAACCTGATGACATGGGATGAGATCAAGATCGTTGATCCCGAATCGAATAGCGGGGATGGCGACTATCCCATCCAACGCAACTTTAATATTGGATTTGAAATAAAATTTTAATCAATCGACATCATGAAAAGAACAATTATTTTCATATTATTATTGGCAGGTATTGTTCTGCCGATCAACTCGTGTACAGATTTTTTAGACAAACAACCCACTGAAGATATGACGCTGGAAGAGGTGTTTACAAAAAGAGAATATGTGGAACGGTTTATGGCGGCAACCTCTGCGCACCTGTCCATAGAATTGTGGTTTGACTTTCAATTTGGAAGAAACCCGTTTGTGGGCGCTTCCGATGAAATGGAACTGACGAATACTGAAGCGTATTCCCAGTCTATGAATAGCGGTGCGTGGAGTCCTGCTAACGTATTGAATGCCATGTTGTGGTCAACCATCTGGGAAGGAACCCGCAAGACAAATTTATTTCTGGAGAATATTGATAAAACGCCTATGGACGATGCAGAAAAGAGCGGTTGGATTGGAGAAATGAAATTTTTGAGAGCTTGGTTTCATTTTTTAGGCCTGCGCGCTCATGGTCCTATTCCTATCATCAAAAGGAGTTATAAGGCCGATGAGGATTTTACCACAATAGTCAGGGAACCGTTGGAAGACTGCGTCAATTTCATTGCAGATGAATGTGACGAGGCTGCCGCCCTGTTGCCGGCGACAAGAAATTCGGCGGTACTGGGCAGGCCAACTTCCCTGGCGGCTTTAGCGCTGAAAGCGCGGGTACTTTTGTATGCAGCCAGTCCGCTTTTTAACGGAAATCCTGACTATGACAAGTATGTCGACGCCACAGGGCGCAAATTATTCCCCGACTACGACGCCGCTAAATGGCAAGCAGCCGCCGACGCTGCGCTGGCCTGTATAAGAGCCTGTGAAGCTAATGGCTGTGATCTCTATTATTCCGCAGACAGAGACCCGGTAACTTCTTATCAGTATGTATTTCTGGACCGTTGGAACAAAGAAATTATTTTTGCCAAGAATATAGAAATGAACTACAGCATTGATTGTGAAAGGAGAATGTCGCCCAACGGGATGGGCGGCATGGCTTTCTATGCGCCTACACAGGAACTTGTCGATTCCTACGGCATGGCAGGCACCAACGAATATCCTTTTATCTTAGATGAAAACGGCGATCCCAGATACGGCGCTAACGGGAATCCCACTGTTAATCCGGCGTCGGGCTATAATGACAACTTAGACCAGAAATGGGTGGGCAGGGAACCCCGTTTTTATGCCAGCATCCATTACAACGGAGCAGTTTGGCGGGGACGTGCGTTGCAATTCTATGCCGGAGGTCTGGACGGAAAAAAGACAACCGGCAGCTACAGCAAAACAGGGTACCTGATGCGGAAAATATCGAACCCGGATGTTGATTTGGTATCGGGAAAATATCAAGTCAATACCTGGGTAATGTTCCGGTTGGCTGAAGTGTATTTGAATTATGCCGAAGCGCTCAACGAAGCGGGCGGCGGCACACCCGATCCCGATGTGTTCAAGTATGTGAATCTTATCCGGACCAGGGCGGGCATGCCTGATCTTCCCGCCACGCTTAACAAGGAGGAAATGAGGATCCGTATCCGGGTGGAACGCAAGATAGAGCTTGCCTTTGAAACCCACCGCTATTTCGATTGCCACCGGTGGAAAATTGCACATGTTACCGACAGCCGTCCTATCCACGGCTTGAATATTGATGAGAACACTAATGATTTCTTCTCGCGCAGGGTGGTTGAAGACAGAATTTTTGAAACGCCCAAACACTATCTGTTCCCCTTGCCCCAAGACGACATCAGCCGGTCGCAAGGTGCTTTGGTGCAAACTCCGGGATGGTAAAATTTCAAGTAATAACAAAATAAAAATGAATATATGAAACAATTAACAAACATACTGATCACGATTTGCTGCACCTTATTGCTGTCTGCATGTGGCGAATCTGTTGATGATTCGATGAAAGATATCGGGCAATACACCAGCATTTATATCAGGCAGGCTTATAGCTATCCGAACAGCATACAACTTGATGTTTCTGCAGATGAACAATTCATCCCTTTGAATGTCTGCCTGGGCGGTTATGTATCCAATGACAGGAATATTACGGTTCAGGTTGAAATTGCGCCCGAATTGGTGGATGAGTTCAATGCGGAGAACAAAACAAATTATCAGGCATTGTCGCCGGCCGCTTACACACTTCTCGCGTCCGAATGTCTGATCCCTGCGGGTAAATTGAACAGTGAAATGATAAACATTAGCCTAACCACGCTGGGCTATATCGTTCCGGGACAGTCTTGGTTGCTTCCTGTCACCATCAAATCGACGGATAGCGACCATGCGGTCAGCAATACACTGAAGACGGTCTATTTCCTTATTTCCGGCGCTTATCCGTTGGGAGAAGAGCCTCCTGTACAAGTGTTTAATACTTCAGGAAGAATCATACAAAACCTTTTTACCTTTTATAACTATTTGGTTATTTGCGAACCGGTCGCTGGGAACAATGCGATGGAGTTCTATGCCCACGACGCGGAAACCGGCACGTTTAATCCAAACTATACCCCTCCCCAGTGGGGCGGATGGAGTGATTTTAACTGGACAGGAGCTTATGTTGATGCCATCATTTCACGCTATCCGGATGGAAGAATAATATGGTATAGCTGGGACAGGAACACTGCCCAGGTTATTGCGAACAGGGGAGTACTTATTAACGGAACGGATGTTTTTGATAAGCTTATCCCGTCGATTAACCACCAATGTTTGTTTTGCGTAGAGCCTGCCGGGAAAATGTATGCTTACCCGATTACAGGTCCTAATTCCGTGGAAACTGCTATTGAAATGGGCACAGGTTGGGAGGTATATGCTCAAATACTGATGTATGGGAACAATATGTTGGCTGTGGACGGCGCAGGAGATTTGTGGCTAATTCCAATTGATGACCAAAAAAATGTCGGAGAAAAAGAGAAAATAGGTAGCGGATGGAACAAATACAGTCACATTACGGCATTTGGCAATGATTTATTGGCATTGGACGCCAATGGTATAGTCTGGCTGTATAAATTTGACCCAAACGGTTTTTGGACAGTAAAAGATTGATGGGATGAAGAAGATTAATATATTATATTTGTTATTGAGTATTTTAACAGCATGCGTGACTACTCCTGAAGAGTCTTCACGCTGCTGTTTGCCGCAAGAGCCAAACGTTGAAATAGCGAAATCATGGTGGCCTGATCAACGGAATGTGTGGACGCCTGTTGGCTGGAAAGATCATTATTTCCGGTTCAATATTCTTTATAACGGCGCTATTCTGGCGGAACCTTGTCCGCATTGGGCGCCGACACGGCCACATTCGTTGAAATGGCTTGACAAGGATTTTATGCTCAAGATCGCCCCTTCAATAGACGGCAACCCTGAGGAACTGCCTGATAAACTAACTTCCCAATGGCGTTTGGATGGCGGACACGGCATTCAAGGTTGGCGAACAGATAAACAGACGCCCGTCCTATGGACGGATTTCCCATTGCAGGAGGGTTTAGTTGTCCGGCAAGAGGTGTTTGCCCACATAAAAGGCGCCCGGGACGTGGAAACCGGCATCGAACCCTTATATGCCTGGATTCGTTTATCTGTCATTCATGTGGACGAATTACGGCATCCCGGCAAATTCCTGTTTTCCGTTCAGCTTAGCCGCAATTATTATGTCCACAGAGAACGTTACCTGCAGGAGGATGGAATTACTGTCGATGTAGAGCCCTCACGTGTTCCTTATCCGCAAAATTTAAATGCAGAATCATTCCGCGAAAACGGACAAGTCGGATTGCGTATTTTGGAACCGGATGGTAAAGTTCGGTTGACCGTCCAGCCGACAGATTCCGATAAAGTACAATTTTCAGCATTTAAACCGGGGATTTACAATCTCAAAGTGACCTTGAAGGCAGAACTTGGAGATCATGTCGATATGTTGCTTCCAATGCTTCCGGATACGCCGGGAGAGAATGAACGGGAATGCGCTTTGGGATTTGATGGAGCCTTGGCAGATGCAGAACCGTACTGGGAGAAAACACCGGAATCCTCCGCCCAGGTACACGTACCGGAAAAATATTTCAACCGGTGGCTTTCGCAAAGCTTGAAATTTGCAGAAATCATTGCAGAAAAAGATTATTTGAATGGTGAATACACCTTTCTTACCGGATCATGGGGATATGATAATTTATGGAGTACGCCAACGTCAATGACCAGTCACATGCTTCTTAGCTTGATGGGGTATCATGATGTGGTAGCTAAACATATCGAATTATTTCGAAAAAATCAGGGTTCGGTAAAACCCCCCGGACCTTCCTATGAAGTACATCCGGGATATTTCAGTACGCCGAAAACGTTAACGGCATTCGACTGGCTTACCGATCACGGAGCAATCCTGCATCAGGCGAGCATGCATGCTTTGCTGAGCAAGGACACAGCGTTCATAAAAAAATGGACGGAGTCAATTGTAAAAGGATGTGATTTCATTCAGGATATGTGCGAAAGTGACCACGATGGCATTAAAGGGCTTCTTCCACCGGGAAATGCTACGGATGAATTGTTCCCGGTACAAGCTGTGTGGAATATGGCGTGGAACTATAAAGGACTTGTTACGGCTGTTCGTTTCCTGAAGCAGATAAAGCATCCCAGGGCAAAAGAGTTTGAAACATTTGCCGTTCAATTCAAAAAAACATTCAACGACGCCTATCGAAAATATGCGGAAGATGGCCAGCGATGGATGGATTCGCAGGGAAATAAGCGTTATAAACCACCGACCAATCTCAGTCTGATGCCGACGCCCTATCATAGTTTTACGGAAGCGTTCTATTTGGATACAGGACCAATGATACTCGTTTGGGCAGGATTGATGGATGCAAATGACCGGATTATGATTGATATCGTTGACTTTTTCAGGGAAGGTCCCAACAAAAAACTCTATGGAACGCGTTATCATCCTCTTTGCCGGCCTTACTTGGATCATGAAATATCGACATGCGAACCGTGTTATAGTTGGAATGTGTTTCATGCTTGGCAGCTACAGGACAGAAAACATTATCTGGAAGGCTTATATGGATTACTGCTTGGCGCCACTTCGCAAAATACGTATATATCATGCGAACATCGTCATGGCATACAAGGTGTAATCGCTGTCAATGCCTTGGCATTCAATCTGGCGCGTTTGGCCGTCATAGACGAGCAAATAACTTCCGGCGAACTGCATTTGCTCCGGTTATGTCCTTTGGCATGGCTATCTGATAAGGAAGAAACAATATTCGAAAAGATGCCTACCGAATTTGGGCCTGTCAACTTAAAATATAAGTTAAATGCGGATAAAACGACATTACAAGTTTCTTTTTCCGGCGACTGGCACGAACAGCCCCAGCGTATTGTATTGCATGTTCCTCCGATGCAAGGACTAAGTAAAATTGTCGTTAACGGAAAGAAATATGCTGTAAAGGAAACAAATCAAATTGTGGTGGTTATTTAAAAAGTATGCTGAGTTCTACAACGACAATATCTTCGACATCTTGTATTCCATTTGGTCGATGTCATTATGGCGGGTGATGGCCTGCTCGAACGGAGTATGTACAACCTCGCCGTTGATTTTGCCAATCATCACGTCTTTTGCGCCGTCGAGCAGGGCTGTGACAGCGCTGTAGCCCAAGACGCTGGCCAGCACACGGTCGTTGCAGGTGGGTGCGCCGCCGCGCTGGATATGGCCAAGCGTAGATACCCGGATGTCATAAGCCGGCAGAATCTCTTTGACCTTTTGAGCGACTTCCGTAGCGTTTCCGCCGCCAAAGCCTTCGGC